>JACQPS010000248.1 GCA_016207445.1 Gemmatimonadota bacterium
GGCTACGCGCTCGATGAAGCGCTGCGGGCGCTGCGCGCTCGACAGGTCGACCGCGCATTGCTCGTCATGGGCGGTGAGACCCTGGCCGGCCGCGCGCCGCCCGGCCGGCGGGGATGGCGCGTGGAAGTCGAGCAGGCGGACGCCGCACATCGCTCTCTCACGATCGCGAACGCGGCGGTCTCGACATCGGGAGATACCGAGCAGTTCGTCGAGATCGACGGCATCCGCTACTCGCACGTGCTGGATCCGCGTACCGGCCTCGGGTTGACGCACCGCACCGCGGCCACCGTGCTCGCGCGCACGGCCATGATGGCCGATGCCTATGCCACTACCGTCACCGTTCTGGACGGCGCGGCGCGGGCGGGCTTCATGGCCAGGCACCCGGAGGCCGCGTTCTACGTGCGCCGCGTGGAGCCGTGAGCCATTTCATGTTCGCTGCCGCAGCCAATCCAGGATGTGCGGCCACACCTCCGTGCGCGCGCCGCGGCTGATCACGAGCCCCGCGTGCCCGTAGTCCTCGGCAAAACCGGTGTCTCGCCCGCAGAGCAGGAACTCCTTGTCCGCCGAGCCGAGCAGCTCGAAGAGCGCGCGGCACGCCGGCACCGGCGCCCAGTAGCGGTCTCCCGCGCCCGCGATCGCGAGGAACGGCACGCGCACGTCGCGCAGGCGCGCGGCGTAGTCGGCGCCGTCGTCGCCGCGCCAGCGGCCATCGATGTTCCAGGACATCCACTGCGCCATGACGCCGGGCAGCTCGTCCTCCGGTCCGAGCCCGAGCGCGCGGGCGGGGAAGCGGCCGAGCAGGAGCGAAGCGAGCCGGATGCTCCGGGCCAGGAGACCGCGCCACGGCTGGAGCCAGGGTGCGGGCGTCGCCAGCACCACCACGCCGCGGACCGCCCTCTGCAAAGCCGGATCTGCGGCGAGGGCGGCGAGAATGGCGGAGCCGCCCGCCGAGTGTCCGATCAGGAAGGCCGGTGCCTCGGCCGCCGCGCTCGCGAGCGCCGCGGGCAGATCCGCGCGCGCCCAGTCGTCGAAATCCCAGCGCTCCGCGCGGCGCGGCCACTGGCTCTGGCCATGGCCGCGCGGATCCAGGGCCCAGGTGGAGAAACCCGCACCGGCCAGCGCGCGAGCGAGGCCGGTGCCGCGGGTGCCGAGCCAGAAGGTATGGTTGGAAAAGGTGCCAGCGAGGAGCAGCGCCGGGGTGCCGTTCCCGGGGCCGAGGTGGTGAAGCGCGAGCCGCACGCCGTCGGCCGCGTGGATCGTCACGCGGCGCGGCTCGGCGTCGAGCACCCCTAGCCCCCCGGAGTCAGGACGCGGATGCCCTGCCGTAGCACGCTGGCCGTCACCGGCGTCTCGCCCACCGTGTCGCCATCGATCTCCACGGGCACGACGGGCTCGGCCTGGATCCAGACCTCGCGCGCCTGGAAGTGCAGCAACCGATCGTCGCCCGAGAACTTGCGGCGCGCGGCCCTCCAGAGCACGGCGGCCAGGTCGGGCAGGTTGCGCGGCGCGACCACGAGCACATCGAGCAGGCCGTCCTGCCAGGAGCGTGCGGGGTGCGGCACCAGGGGCAGCCCGAAGGGGAGGAAGGCAGTGAAGAGCTCGCCGATGTTCGCGATCATGACCGAGACCGCGCTGACTTCCACTTCCCTGCCGTCGGCCACGACGTGGAACCGGGCCGGCGTGGCATGGATCGCCGCCTTGACGGCGGCGTAGACGTAGGCGGCAAAGCCCCAGCGGTCCTTGAGCGGGCGCGTGGCCGTCGCCATCACGGCCGCATCGTAGCCGGCGCCGGCGACCAGGGCGAAGGCGCGGCCGTCGATGCGGCCCAGGTCCATGGGCGTCGGCGCGCCCCTCGTCGCCACCTCGACCGCCGCATCCAGTCGCGTCGGGATCTTCAGGTTGCGCGCGAGCTGGTTCGCGGTGCCGCGGGGAATGAGCGCGAGCGGGACCTCGGTGCCGGCGAGCGCGGTCGCGGCCTCGGCGATGGTGCCGTCCCCCCCCACGACGCATACGGCGCGGTAGCCGCGCATCACCGCCACGCGCGTCAGCTCGGTCGCGTGCCCGGCGTAGCGGGTCTCGACTAGATCGAAGAGCGCCCCGCGAGCCGCGAACGCACGGCCGATCGCGCGGCGCAATCTCGCGGGAGCGTCCTGTCCCGCCGTGGGGTTGAGCACAATAAAGATGCGGTCGGCGAAGGGGCCGACCGCATCACGCTCGTGCGAGCTGCTCACAGCGCGATCGCCGGGTTCATGCGCCCAGCGGGCGGAACTCCGGGCTCTGAGCGAGCGCCTCGAGGCGCGCCACGCGCTCCTCCGTGCTGGGGTGCGTGCTGAACAGTCGCAGCATTCCGAGCCCCCGGGTCCCCGCCAGCGGATTCACGATCGCGAGCTGCGCGGCGGCCGGATTCACCGCCATGGGGATGCGGCGGGAATAGGCGTCGAGCTTCGTGAGCGCGCCCGCGAGCGAGCGCGGCCGGCCGCTGATCGTCGCACCGGTGCGATCGGCCTGATACTCGTTCTGGCGGCTGATCGCGAACTGGATGATCATGGCCGCGATGGGCGCGACGATGGCGAGTGCGAGCAGCGCGACCGGGTTCGAGCCCTTATCGCTGTCCCGGCCGTACCCGCCGAAGATCGCGCCCCACTTCACGATGTTGCCGATCATGGCGATCGCGCCCGCCATGGTGGCGGCGATCGTGCCGACCAGCATGTGCCGGTGCTTGATGTGTGCGAGCTCGTGCGCGAGGACGCCCTCCAGCTCGTCGCGGCTGACCAGACGCAGGAGCCCCGCCGTGCAGCAGACGACGGCGCGCTCGGCATTGCGGCCGGTCGCGAACGCGTTCGGCTGCTCCGATGGCGCGATGGCGACCGTGGGCATGGGCAGCCCCGCGCGCTGGCGCAGCCGGTCCACCATCTGGTAGAGCTCGGGCGCGTCCTCCGGGCCGATGACCTTGGCCCGGTACATGGCCAGCACCGCCTTATCGCTCCACCAGTACATGGCGAAGTTCATGACCGCCGCGAGCACGAAGAAGAGCATGGCCCCGCTCTGGCCGCCGATGGCCCCGCCCAGCACGACGAGCAGAGCGGTGAGCCCTGCCATGAGCAGAAAGACCTTGACCCGGTCCATTCCTTCCGTCCCTCCGAATTGGTTCGCGGAAAGATACCCTGGCCGGGCAGAGATGGTCCAGGGGCGGCCTAGTAGCCCCACTCCCGGAACAGGAAGAATCCGAGCACCCTGCGCTGCTCCTGCGTCTGCTCCTGGCCCGGTGCGCGGGCGAGGTCCTCGGCGAAGATCTCGGCGGACCAGGTGGGGTGAAAGCGCCACTCCAGCCGGACACCGGGGGTGTAACGGGTTCCGGTCTGGCCGGCGAAGCGCTGGCTGACGAAGGCGAAGAGGTTGTCGGACAGGTACCAGCCGAGGCGCAGCTCGGTGCCTGCAAAAACGTTGGGGAAACCGGTGCTCTGCTGGCCGGCCGCGCCCGGCGTGACCTCGGGCGCAGTGATGGCCAGATAATCGAACCCGTATTCGCGGACGAACGTCTCGAGTCCGGCCGCGGCGTAGCCCAGGAAGCTGGGCACGATGGCGCTCGAGCCGAGCCCGACCGCGTTGGTAAAAAAGCCCAGCGCCTGCGTCTCGGTGGGCGCCAGCGCGTAGCTCGGCCGGCCGAAGATGAGGTAGCTCGCCAGGTCGGACTCGCTGATGGGCGGCTCGGCGTCGCTGGTCAGCGCGACGCGCGGGTTGCGCAACGTCCCGCTGAGCCGCGCCTGGATATCGAGCGGCTCGCCCTCCGCAGTGCGCGCGCGGTACGCCGCCAGGATGTCCAGGTTGGGGTCGATGCCGGGCGTGCCCACGAACTCGACTGCGCCGCGCCGGACCTCGAAGCGGCGGGCCGGCAGCCGTTCCGCGACCGAAAGCTGATAGTTGCCGCGTACCACGTTGAGGTCGCCGGTCAGGCGCAGGTCCTGCGCCTGCCGGTCGAAGGCAAGGGCGAGCTCTCCCTCGAGCTCGACGTTCATGTCACGGCTGCGCAGCCAGAAGTCGCGGCTCACCTCGAGGGTGCCGTCCACCACCATGTTCTCGAGGAACGGGTTGTCGCTCCGGGGCAGGATCTGCCGGACGGAGACGAGCGTGGTGTCGACGACGTCGAACAGGATCGGGCTCTCGAGCTCGACGATCTGGTACTCGCGCCACAGCTCGTCCAGGTAGAGCGCGCCCCGCGCCACCTGGAACCGTCCCGAGACCAGCGGCCGGCGGTACCGGCCGCGCAGGCGGATCTCGCCGCCGCCGGTCATGGCGACGTCGCGCCGGCGAGCCGCCTCGAAGTCGCGCGCCCGCAGCACCAGATCGAACTCGGGGTCATCGAGCGGCCGGAACGTGAGCGTGCCTGTGACCGCGGCATCGCCGCCGTTGGTGCGTGCCGCCGCCTCGACGCCGAGCACGCGCTCGCCCAGCACGCGGAAGCTGCCCTCCACGTTGCGGTAGCGCACGCGGGAGGCGGACCAGGTGGCTGCGCCGCGGCGCAGCACGAGGGAGCCGCCGAAGGCCGGGTCCTGCGTCGTGCCCCGCAGGATGACCATGCCGTCGAGCGATCCCTCGACCTGCTCGAAGCCGTCCAGAAAGGCGGTGACCAGCGCGGCGGGCACGCTGTCGGCACGCAGCGAGAAGTCGAGCGGCTCCGCGAGCTTGCGCGTGGCGACCGGCTGCAGCGCGAGGTCCAGCGGGATGCCGCCGCCACCCACGAAGATCGTGCGGCCCGCCTGCCGCCCCTCGACCCGCACGTTGAGCTTCCGTCCCGCGTAGGCGTAGGTGGTCTCGAGCCGCTCGAGCCGCACTTCGCCGTAGCGAACGTCGCTGACCGACACCTCCGCGTTCAGCACGGGCGCGGCGGCTGGCCCGCGCACGGTCACGTAACCGGCGAGGACGCCATCCGCGCGTGCTTGCGGCTCCAGGACGCGCAGGAATTCCCCGATGCCGACGCGCTGGAAATCCAGGCGGAAATTCGCCTCCGGCGCGGGTGGCGACGCCGGCGTCACGCCGCCGGCCCACGGCAGCCATCCGGTCGCGCGCAATCGCGCGCCATCGGCACGGGCGAGCTCGAAACCGTTGACGGAGACGCCGGTCTCTTCGAGCGCGAGCCGGGTGGGCTCGGCGAGCCGCCAGCGCGCGGCGCCCGAGCGGAAATCGAGCCCCGTCACGCGCACATCGGTCGCCTTGCCCCGCCGCTCGAAGCTGCCCGCCAGGTGCAGCGCCTGATCGAACGGCGCCTCTGTGTTCAGGGTCAGCCCGCCGTGCACGCCGTCGTATTCGCCGTCCAGCCGGGTCGCGGTGAGCAGCCGATCGCGGCTCCAGAGCGAGTCGGCGCTCACGCCGACTCGCCAGGCCGGACGCTCGCCGCGGGCGCCGCGCAGCCCCACGCGCAGCGTGCCGTTGCGCGCGCGCGTCGAACGGTAGAGCAACTCGAGCACGGTGGCGTCGGCCTCGAGGTCGAAGCCGGAGATGCCGCCGGCGAGGCGCGCCTGCACGCGGACCGCGCCCGACAGCTCGTCCAGGGGCGCGGGCTCGTCCACACCGGCGCGGTGCAGCAGGTGCGCGAGCGCGGGGAGTGAGTCGATACGGGCGTCCACCCGGAGCTCGCCGGTCTCGCCGGCGCGCACGCCGAAGCTGCCGGCCGCAGCGAGCCGCCAGGCGGGTGTACGGGCGACCAGCGTGTCGAGCCGGAGCACGCCCGCGCGCAGCGCCAGCCGCGCGCTCGCTTCGCGCAACGGCAGCTCTCCGATCTGGCCGGATGCGACGTCGAGACGCAGATCCGTGCGCGCGTCCGCCAGCGCGAATCCTTCGCCCTCGAGCTCCAGGGCGCCGGAAACACGCGTGGCCGGCAGACCGGACACCACCCGGTCCAGCGCGAAATCCTCCGCCTCGGCACCGGCCCGGTAGCGCGGCCTCTGCGCCGCCAGGTCGAAGCGCCCGCCCAGCCGGAGCCGTCCGCCCGCCGTTTGCAGGTCTGCTTCCAGTGCCAGGTCACTCAGCGGCCCCCTCACTTCGATGTTCCCCGTGGCCTCGCCCTGGAGCGCGGCGAGCCGGGGGAACGCTTCGCCCAGCGCGTGCAGGGCCGCGGGCCTGGCAACGACGTGGGCCTCCACCCGCCGCTGGCCCGCAGCGCCGGCGATGGTGGCCTGCCCTTCGAACTCGGAGGCCGCGCCGCCGGGAGAGACGTAACGCACGCGTCCGGCGAAACGGGCCGATTCCCCGAGTGCGCCGGTCGCGTGTACCCGCCCCGATGCCATGCCGCGCAGCCCCAGGCCGGGACGGAACGCATCCAGCAGCGCGAGGTCCAGCCGCTCGACCTCCGCCATCAGGCTGTGCGTCGCGTACGGCCGGCGCAGGTCGACCGTCCCGCGCCAGCGCGCGGCGGACAAGGTCCGCGCCGGCGCGCTCTGCGCCAGCCGCACGTCCCCACGCGTGGTCAGGGAAGACAGCGGGCCCTCGACGACGACCGTTCCGACGAGCAGGCCCTTCACGGGCAGCTCGCCCGGCAGCACGTCCTCCAGAAGCTGGAGGTTGAGCGGCGATGCCCGCAGGTTCACGTTCGTGAAGTAGAGCGAGTCGCCGGTCACGATGCCGAACGAGCCGGTGAGTCGTGTGCCCGGCGCGCGCAGGCGGGCATCGGTCACCAGCCAGAGCGTGCCCGTGGGCCGCTGGCTCTGGATGCGGAAGACGAAGTCGCCGCCGCCCTCGGCCGGCAGCGGCGGATACAGCCAGCGCAGGTCGCGGAAGGCGACGTCGCGCCCCTCGATCCGAATGTCGAAGAAGTTCTTTCCCTCGCGCGAGACGATGCGCCCCAGCATGGATGCGCGGCTCGCCGGGAACCGGACGCGCTCCGCCTCGAACGCGATCACGGAATCGCGGAGCGTCACCACGCCGCGCAGGTCCTCGAGCCGGAACGGCTCGCGCCAGACGTAGCCGGTGGCCGCGAGCCGCCGGATGCGCAGCAGCTTGCCGTCCTCGATGGGTGATTCCCAGAGCACGCGCGGCAGCTCGGCGCGCACGTTCTCGAAGCGGAGCACGCGCGCCAGGCCGCCGGGCACGGACTCCAGCACCAGCCGCAGTGTGTCGCCCGGCTCGACGGGCTCGTCCGGGTCCGGCTCCCAGGGGATGCGGATGGTGACCGTGCCGTCCCGGATGCTGGCGCGATCCAGCAGCACGAGCTTGTTGGGCCCCTTCTTCCCCGGCGTAGTGTCGGGGAAGATGTACTCGTAGTTCCACGCGGTGTCGCCCGGCAGCTGCTCGAAGATGACGGCCGGGCGGAACAGCGTCATCCGGTCGAAGACGACCCGGCCGCCGATGAGCGTGCGCCAGTCGTACTCGAGCTTCGCGCTGTCGGCGGACAGGAACGGCCGCCCGCGCAGGTCCTTGATCGAGACGTCGTGCAGGGTGACGCCGCCCAGGAGCCCGCGGCTCGTGAGCTTGCCGATGCGCAGCTCGCCCTTCACGCGGTCGCTCACCCACCCGACGGTGTAGCGGCGTACGCGCTCGAGCCCGAACTCCGTCCGGCTCAGCACCAGGAAGGTGATGACGCCGACGGCGATCAGGCCCACGAGCGCCAGCCCGACGAAGCTCAGGACTTGCAGCGATCGCTTCACGTGCTCAGAACGCCTGCCCGATCGAGAAATGCAACTGGAACCGCTCCAGGAACGAGCGGTGCGGCTCCCAGAAGATCGGCTCGGGCAGCCGCCTCAGGTTGCCGGTGTTGACGTGCACCCGCTTCCCCTCATCGTTCAGGACCTCGTCCACCTCCGTCGCGATCACGCGGAGCCGCTCGCCGCCGCGGGGGTTGTAGCCCACGTCGACGCGGAACGGCCCGACGGCCGTGAAGTAGCGAACGCCGAATCCCGGGGTCCAGACCATGGTGCCGAGGTCCACCGCGCCCGCATCGCTCCACACGTTGCCGTAATCCAGGAACGCCGCGCCGCGCAGCTTGTCGCCCAGCAGCGGGAAGCGAAGCTCGAGGCTCCCTTCCAGCAGCGCCGAGCCGCCGAGCGGCCGGAGCTGCAGGCGTCCGCGGTCGAGCAAGAGCGAGTCGCACGAGCCCGAGTTGATCGTCACCTCGTAGACGGTGTCGCAGCCCGCGGCCCCCGGCGCGGGCTGCGGAAACGCTTCCGCCGCGTTCACGGTCAATACGCTCGGCCCGAGACGGTACTGCGCGTAGCCGCGCACGCTGTTCGGCCCGCCCGCGAAGAACCGCTTCTGCGGGTGGAGCAGCGGGTCCCCTGCCGCCGGGGACGAGCCCGCCCGCGCCCAGCCGGGCCGCACTCGTGCGGCAAAGACCAGGCCGCGGGCCAATTCACGGTAGGCGGCCAGGTCGCCCGCCACCCGCAGGTAGCCGAACTCGGAGCCGGTGGCGCGGGAGGCGTACTCGGTCTCGAGTCGGGCCACATAGCCACGTGTCGGGGCGAACAGCGAGTTGGAGCGGTCCCGCACGAGCGAGAAGGTGAGCGGCGCCAGCCGGTGCGGATCCTGGAGGATGCCGATCTCGGAGGCGGAGCAGGCGACAAAATTGATGCAGAGGAAAAACTCGCTGGCGGAGAGCTGCGTGAGCTCCGGCCGGTAGCCGAGCGAGAGGGAGGTTCCCCGTCCGAGCGTCCGGGTCAGCGAGAGGTAACCGCCGCGGGCGCTCCGGATGTACACCTCCGGCACGCTCCGCCGCTCCACGAAGATGCCCGCACCCAGGCTCGTCAGCGGACTGAAGAACCACGGCTCGGTCAAGTCCAGACCGAGCGAGCCCATGAGCTGGTTGTAGCGCTCGCCCCCGGCGCCGTCACAAGGGTTCACGATCGGGAGGTCGCTCAGCGACTGCGCGAAAATGTTGTAGACCCGACCGCGTGCCTCGAGCCGCCTCGCGCCCCCCAGGAAGTTCCGGCTGCCCCAGCGCCCCTCCGCGTTCACGCACTCGACGTTGCTCAGTCCGGCGCCCAGCCGGACGCGCTGCATGTTCCCCTCGTTCACCTGGACGGTCACAGGAATCACGCTGTCGGGCTGCGCCGCGAGGTCCGGTGCGATGGCCGCGTGCTGGAACAGGTCGAGCGCGAACAGGTTGCGCTGGCTGCGCAGCAGCTCCTCCTGCCGGTATACGTCCCCCGGCTCGAAGGTGAGCATGCGCCGCACCACGGTGGGCGAGATTTGTTCGGTGCCCACCACCTGCACGGCGCCGAAGCGCGCACGGGTGCCGGGCAGCGCCTCGTAGCGCACGTGCGCGACATCCGGCGAGTCCGACGGAATCAGGTAGCTCGCCAGCACCTCGGCCCGGGCATAGCCGCGGTTCAGCAGTCGCCGTGTCAACGTGTCGCGCCCGGCCTCGTAGTCCAGCAGGCTGAACGGCTCGCCCATGCGCAGCGGCAGGTCCCGCGCGACGGCGGCCGGGATCAGCGAGTCGGCTTCCGCCACCTTCAGGGATGCGACGCGCACCGGGGTGCCTTCGGCGACGCGGAACGTGACGCGCTCGCCCTTGCCCGCGTGCTCCACCTCGGCCTCCACGCGCGCGTCGCGATACCCGCGCTGATAGTAAAAGAGGCGGATGCGCAGCAGGTCCTGCCGCAGGACCTCCGTGTCCAGGTAGTTCTCCTCGACGGAGCCGCCGAACCAGCAGATCGGGCGGAGCAGCGTCACGAGCTTGCAGCGCGTGGCGGTCGTGACAATGGCGCTGGGGAGCAGGGCACGGTGGCGCGCGCTCACGCCCTGGAAGCGCAGCTCGGTCACCCGGGGACGTCCGTCCGCGGGCTGCTGTGCGAGCGCGCCCGCCGGCAGCCGGAAGCAGGCGAGCAAGAGCCCCAGCGAGAGGGTGAGGCGGAGCATCGGCTCAGGCCTCCGCGTCCGGCGGCCCGGACAGGATCTGGCGCCCCGTGCGCGGAAAGATGTGCCGGCTCACGGGCGCGAAGCCGTTCGCATCGTCGAAGAAGATGTAATGCGTGATGCGGACGACCTCGTCGCCGAACCGGATGAGGTTGAACGAGTTCTTCTCGCGCTCACGCGCGCGGCCACGCCGCGATGTGGCCGTGCCCGCCTGCACGATGATGATGCCGTGCTCGCGGTCCTTGCCCGGGTACACGTCGAGCGAGTTGCCGACGTAGGCGCGGTGCAGGTGTCCGCCCAGGATCATGTCCACGCGCAGCGCGGTGAAGCGATCGAGCGCCTCCTTCGCATGCGGCATGACCTCGCCGCCCTCGTAGTCGGGCGCGGGCGCGAAGTGGTGATGCGCGACGACGATGCGCGCCGCGCCCGCGGGCGCCGCGCGCAACTCCTGGGCGCACCAGTCGAGCTGGCTGGCGCGCACCCGTCCGTTGGTGATGGCCCGGAGCGGGCTCGTGGTATTGATCGCGACAATGACGGCGCCGTCGAGGCGCACGGCCACGTCCAGCTCGGGGGCGATGTGCTCGCGGTAGAGGTCGTAGGGGTGGAACAGCCGCTCGAAGAGCCGATAGAGCGGAATGTCGTGGTTCCCGGGAACGAGGATGCGCGGCGCGGGCGGGAGCCGATCGAGGAACGCCCGCGCGGCGCGGAACTGCTCCAGCTTCGCACGCTGCGTGAAATCGCCGCTGGCCACGACCAGATCCGGCGCGAGCTCGTGGGCGGCGCGCAGCAGCGCCTCGGCCACGGCGGGCACGAACGGCGGGCCGAAGTGCAGATCCGAGACGTGCAGCAGCGTGAGCACCGCGCCTCCTAAGACGGCGATGCGGCGATGGGGCGACGCGGCGACGCGGCACGCGGCGCGGCGGGCACGGCGGCGAGCCGCCGATTTCGTAACAACCAGGCACCCGCGGCTGCAAGCACGAGGCTCAGGAGCTGCGCGATCGTGATGGGCCCGAGCAGCCGGTCGTCCTTCGCGCGCAGGAATTCGACCGCGAAGCGGGAGGCACCGGCCAGGACGAGATACAGGCCGAGGAGACGCCCCGGCGCGAACGCGCCGGTCCCCGATCCTTCCGCCCTGCTCGCGCCGCGCCGCCCCAGCCACAGCAGCAGCGCGAGCGTGCCGAACGCCAGCCCCGCCTCGTAGAGCTGCGTGGGGTGCACGCGCACGTGGCCGGTCGCGGTGAGGGCGGCGGGCGACGTCGTCGCCCCGAAATACTCGAGCAGGTTCGCGGGCGTGGTGGGCGGCGCACCGGCCGGGAAGGCAAGGCCGAGCGGGAAGGCGGTCGGCAGGCCGTAGTCATCGCCGACGAGGAAGCAACCGATGCGCCCGAGCGCGTAGCCGAGCGCGAGTGCGGGGGCGGCGGCATCCGCGAGGACGGGCAGGGGCAGCGCGAGTCGCCGCGCTCGCCACGCGACCGCGGCGGCTCCTCCCAACAACCCCCCGTACCAGACCAGCCCGCCGCGCGCGAGCAGCAGGGCCACGGGCTCGCTCAGGAACGCATCGAAGTGCAGCAGCAGGTAGTAGAGCTTGGCGCCCAGGATTCCGCCGATCGCGGCCGCCACCACCAGCTCGCCCGAGGAGGCCGAGGAAAGGCCCCGGTGCCGCAGCTCGCGGCCGAGCAACCAGCCGGAGGCGAGGAATGCGACCAGCAGCAGCGCGCCGAACGAGGTCACGCTCTGGCCACCGAGACCGGGGAGCCACTCGGGGAGCCGGAACAGCACCGGCAGCATCAGCGCTCCAGCCCCGGGAAGGCGAGATCGGCCCGGGCGGTCGCGTCCAGGCCGGCAATTTCGCCCTGCTGGTAATGGAACAGCGCCGCGCGCGCGACCATGGCGCCGTTATCGGTGGCCATGCGCGCCGTGGGGAAGAAGAGCTCGCCCCCGTTTCCGAGCGCGGCGGCCAGCCCGTCGCGCAGTGCCCGGTTCGCAGCCACGCCACCGCCCAGCAACACCCGCCGGCAACGCGTCGCCTGGACGGCGCGCAGCGTCTTCGCCACCAGTGTATCGATGACGGCCGCCTGGAAGGACGCGGCCAGGTTCGCCGTCTCGTCCGTCAGTCGGCCCCCGGCCTCGAGCTCGCGCACGCGATTCAGCACGGCCGTCTTCAACCCGCTGAAGGAAAAGTCGTAGTAGTCGTCCTCGCCCGGGCGCTGCGCCGCGGCCAGCATCGGGCGCGGCAGCGTGTGTGCGCGCGCGTCGCCTTCCCTGGCCGTGCGCTCGATCACGGGTCCGCCCGGATAGCCGAGCCCCAGGATCTTGGCGACCTTGTCGAAGGCTTCGCCGGCCGCGTCGTCGCGTGTCTCGCCCAGCAGCTCGTAGCGGCCCCATGCCGGCACCCAGAGCAGCAGCGTGTGCCCGCCGGAAACGAGCAGCGCCACGAACGGTGGCTCAGCCGCGGGCAGCTCCAGGTTGGCCGCGAACAGGTGCGCCTCCATGTGGTGGACCGTGACCAGCGGCCGACCCGTGGCATAGGCGGCGGCCTTCGCCCAGGTCACGCCCACCAGCAGCGCGCCGATCAGTCCCGGTCCCGCGGTCACGCCGAAGACGTCCAGGTCGCGCAGCTCGACGCCCGCCTCGCGCAGCGCTCCGTCGACTACATCATCGACCACGCGCAGGTGCGCGCGCGAGGCCAGCTCGGGGACGACGCCGCCGTAGAGCTTGTGCACGTCCTGCGACAGGATCACGTGGCCGAGCAGCTCGCGCTCGCCGCGCAGCACGGCGGCGGACGTCTCATCGCACGAGGTCTCGAGCCCCAGGACCAGGGGAGCGGCCGCCACGCTAGGCCTCCGCGAGCGTGTTGGGCGCCGGCCGCGTCGTAAGGACGAGCGGCACGGCTCAGCTCCGTAAGAGGGCGCGGATGTCTGCGCTGTGGGGCGGCTCGTCCCAGCGCGCGGGCCCGAACACCTTGCGCACCACGCGACCATCGCGCCCGATCAGGAACGTGGTGGGCAGCCCCGTGACGCCGTAGCGCCGCTGAATCTGCGCGCGCGGATCGAGCAGCACGGTGAACGTGAGCCCCAGCTCTGCGACGAACGCCCGCACGTCGCCGCCGGGGTTGCCGAGCGCGTCCACGCCGCCGAGCGGCGCGTCCACGCTCACGGCCAGGACGGCGAGCCCCTGCGGCGCCAGCTCGGCCGAGAGCCGCTCCAGGGCGGGCATCTCCCAGCGACACGGGGCGCACCACGTCGCCCACACGTTGAGCAGCACCACGCGGCCGCGCAGGTCCTCCAGCCGCACGGTGTCGCCGGTCAACGCGGGCGCTGCGAACGGGGGCGCGACGTCGCCCGGCTGCACGAGCGAGAAACGCTCCCGCTGCGCCCAGCCCAGGGCGATCCACGCGCCGAGCGCGGCGGCGAGAATCCCCGTGAGCAGCCAGTTGCGGGTTCGCTCGGTCATTCGTGGTAGTCGGTCGTCATTCGTTTGTTCCCCCCCGCGCCGCGCCGCCACCGCTCGCCGAACGCGCCGACGAGGCCGCGACGGAATCGTCCACCGGGCCGGGCGGCGCCATGGGCTCCGGCGCGATGAGGCCCGCGCTGACCACGAGTGTCACGCGCGCGGGCAGCTCGAGCTCGGTCCCGGGCGCCGGCTCGACTCGGACGAGCTTGCCCGCCTCGAGATCCGACAGCTCCTCGCGGCGTGCCACCTGAAAGCCGAGCCGCCCCAGCAGGGCCTCGGCGCGCGCGGGCGCAAGGCCGACCAGGTCCGGCACGCGCGCGCGCGCCTTGCCGGCGCTGAGTGCGACGCGCACCGGCGCGCCAGATCGGAGTCGCTGGCCAGGCAAGGGGCTCTGCGCCAGGATCACGCCGGGCGCCGCACGCGGGTGCGGCAGCTCCGTGAGCTCACCGAGCGCGAGCCCGAGCTGTCCCAGCCGCTGTGCCGCGGCCTCGCGCGTGAGACCGCGCAGGTCCGGGACCGCCACGGCCTCCACGCTCGCCTGCACGGGCGGGAAGATGACCAGCGTGGCGAGCGCGTAGCCGGCGCCGAAGCAGACGGCCGTGAGCGCGGCCAGCGCGAGCGCCCAGCGCCGCCAGCGGCGGCGGCCCTCCGACGCTTCTTTCAGCCGCCGGCGAATGGAGTCTCCCAGCCTCATATTCATGGAATTCGAACTTGGTACGACGAACGACGGCACGCGAACTTCGGCACTCGAACTTCGGCACTCGAACATCGGCCCTCGACCTACGGCCCTCACCGA
>JACQPS010000249.1 GCA_016207445.1 Gemmatimonadota bacterium
GGCAAGGGTCACGCCGCCGGCTTCCTGACCCAGGATGCCGCCCAGCACCAGCCGCCCGTCGGCGGAGAGCGAGGCGACGAAGGCCGGCAGCAGCGGCCGCAGGATACTGCTGAGGACGTTCGCCAGGATCAAGTCGAATCGTGCCGGGCCGCACCGGGCGAGAAACCCGGCGTCCACGAGCCCGTGCACGAGCTCGACCCGGCTGGCCACGCCGTTGCGCTCCAGGTTGTCGCGCGCGTTCTGAATCGCCTGTCCATCGCTCTCGACGGCCAGCACTGCGGCGGCGCCCAGTCGGGCCGCCGCGATGGCCAGGATGCCGCTGCCGGTGCCCACGTCCAGCACCCGGTCGCCCGGCCGCAGCACCGCCTCGAGCTGGCGCAGCGCGATACGCGTGCTGGCGTGCTCGCCCGTGCCAAACGCCATCTCCGGGTCGATGACGATCACGACGTCGCCCCTGCGCGCCCCCGGCCGACTCCAGCTCGGCGTCACGACGAGCCGACGCCCGATCCGCCGCGGCCCCAGCCCTTGCTTCCACCGCTGCAACCAGTCGTGGTGCGGCTGCCAGGACCAATCGATCTCGACGGGGCCACCAGCGAGCGCGGCCCGCAGCCGCTCCCGCGCCGTACGCAGGAACGCCTCCAGGTCCGGCGGCGGCGGCGCATACGTGAGCAGAACCTGGTCGCGCTCTTCGACTGCGCTGCCGCCGAGCGCGATGAGGGTTTCGGCGACGGCGGCAGCGTCCGCGGGCGCCGGCACCTTCACGCGCAGGAGCAACCAGCGATCCATACGAAACGACCCCGCCTCACGACGGGGTCGCCCCGAAACGACGCGAGCGCGCAGCCGCCGCGGCATCACGCGCTGAAGGCACCACGCACCTTACTCCAGAATCCGCCTTCCCCCGAGGCGTCCTCGGGGCGCGGCGGCTCGCTCTCGAACTGCGCGAGTCGGCGGAACACCTCCTCCTGCTCGGTGGACAGCTCCGTGGGCGTCCACACGATCACACGCACGATCTGATCGCCCCGGCCCGTGCCCTGAAGGTGCGGCAGCCCGCGCCCCCGCATACGCAGCAGGCGGCCCGACTGCGTGCCCGCCGGAACCTTGACCCGGGCGCTGCCGTTCACGGTGGGAACCTCGAGCTCGGCTCCGAGCGCCGCCTGGCTGAACGTGATCGGGAGCTCGTACACGAGGTCCGCGCCCTCGCGCTGGAAGCGCGGGTCCTCCTGCACTTCCAGCACCACGATGATGTCACCGCGAGGGCCGCCGCGGCTGCCCGCGCTGCCGGAGCCGCGCAGCGTGATGTAGTCCCCTGTGGAGACGCCCGCTGGAACCTCCACCTGCACGGTCTTGTCCGCCGGCTGAACTCCTCTTCCCTGGCACGCGCGGCAGAGTCGTTCGATGCGCTGACCCTGGCCGCCGCACGTGGCGCAGGGCGTTACCGTGACCAGTTGGCCGAGGATCGAGCGCTGGACACGCCGGACCTCGCCGCTGCCGCCGCAGGTCGCGCAGCGCACCGGCGCGCTGCCCGCCTCCGAGCCGGTGCCGGCGCACTCGGCACACGAATCCAGCACCTGCAGGCGCAGCGTCTTCTTCACGCCCGCTGCGACCTCGGCGAGCGTGACCGGGAGCTGCACGCGCAGGTCGAGGCCGCGCCGCGCCGCACCGCGGCCGCGCCGTCGGCTCGCGCCCGCACCGCCGAACAGCTCGTCCAGACCGAACCCGCCGAAGTCGCGCATGAAGATCTCCAGCGCGGCGGCGAAGTCGAAGCCGGCGAAGCCGGCCTGTCCGGCCCCCGCCTTCACGCCCGCGTGGCCATAGCGGTCGTAGGCGGCGCGCTTCTGCGGGTCGCGCAGCACCTCGTAGGCCTCCGTCGCCTCCCGGAACCTCTCCTCGGACTCCTTGGAGCCGTCGTTCCGGTCGGGATGGTACTGAAGCGCGAGCTTGCGGTACGCTTTCTTGACCGCGTCCACGTCAGCGTCGCGCGCGATTCCCAGGATCTCGTAGTAGTCTCGCATTCCGCTCTGGTCTCGGGGCATCGCCACGCCTCACTTCGCCAGCTGCGCCTTCGGCGACGCCGTGCTTCCTGCGTGCCCGGCGGTCGCGCCGTATGCGGCTCGCCCCTCCACCACGGTCCCGAGGAGCTGCGTCAGCAACGAGCTCGCATTCTGCACGATCGAAACCACCTTCTCGTACGGCATGCGCGTCGGCCCGATCACGCCGATCACGCCGGACAGATTCCCGATCACGTAGTCGGAGGTGACCAGCGTGAACGGGCTCAGCTCGGGTTGCCGGTGCTCGCTGCCGATCGTGATCTTGAGCGTCGCGCCGTGCTCCCGGCCGACCAGCGCGGTCTCCAGCAGCTCGCGCCGCTCCGTCAGCTCGATCAGGTCGCGCAGTCGGCTCCCGCTCGCAAACTCCGGCTGGCTGGCCAGCACGCTGGTCCTGCCGAGGTGCAGCTCGCCCGACTGGCTACTGGTCCAGTCGAAGATGCCCTCGGCCGACTGCAGGAAGATGTTGAGCAACTCGCCGGCCGTGTCATCGCGGGCGGCGGCATCGCGCAGCCGTTCCGGCAACGTCTGGCGGATCTCGCTCAGCGTTCTCCCCGCCAGGCGCTCGTTCAGAATCATGGTCACCGAAACCAGCGCCTCGGGCGGAACCGAGATGGGCAGGTCCACATAGACCGTTCGGATGAGGCCGCCCTTGAGCGTCAGCACGAGCAGCACCTTCTCGGCGGTCAGGGCGACCAGCTCCAGCTTCTCGAGCACCGCCTCGCGGATGCGCGGCTCGATCGCGATGCCCAACTCGCCCGTGAGTAGCCCCAGCACCTGAGCCGCGCGGCTGATCAGCCGCTCCAGCGGCGTGCGCTCGCCCTCGATGTCGAGCTCGCGCCGCAGCCGCCGCTGGTCGCTCGGCTTGATCTTCACCGGCCCCATCAGCGTGTCCACGTAATAGCGGTACGCCAGATCCGTCGGGATACGACCGGCGGACGTGTGCGGGTGGTACAGGAAGCCCTTGTCTTCCAGGTCCGCCATGGTGTTGCGGATCGTGGCCGGCGAGACGCCGAGCCGATACCGCTTCGCCACGGTCCGGCTGCCGGCGGCCTCCGCCGTCTCCACGTACGCGCGGATGACGGCTTCGAGGACGCGCTGTTCCCGTTCGCTCAGGGTCGCCCGGCTCATCGATCAGCGAGAAGGGAGGGCGGGTGCGCACAAATGTGTCGCGCCGCCGCCGTCGTCGTCAAGCAAAGGCGGTCCGCCGCGGTCCGGCGCGCGGCGGCTTGGGTCAGGACGCCGTCGAGCTCGAGCGCCAGCCGGTCCAGCAGCAGCCAACCGTGCGGCGTCAGGCGCACCACGCCCTGCTCCAGGACAGCCCAGCCGCGATCGCGCCACTGGCGTGCGAGCGGCAGCGCGCGCTCGTGTTCCAGTGGCAGCCCCTCCGCCGTGCGCAGGCCGAGCCAGATGCGCTCGATGCGGCTCGCCACCGCGTCCACCACCTCGGACCCGCCCACGGCCGTCGCGCCCGCCGCCAGCGCGCTCCGATACGCCTCCCAGTCGCGCAGGTTCCAGCGCCGAACCGGCGGCAGGAACGAGTGCGCGCTCGGGCCCAGCCCGAGGTAGGCCGCACCGGTCCAGTACGCTCCGTTGTGGCGCGACTCGCGGCCGGGGTGCGCGAAGTTCGAAACCTCGTAGTGGCGGTACCCGGCGGACACCAACCGGTCGACTGCGAGCAGGTACTCCCGCTCGTACGTGTCCTCGGTCGCGAGCTGCTCGCGCCCTTCCTGCACCCAACGCCCCAGCGGCGCGCCCGGCTCCGCCGTGAGGCCGTAGAGCGACACGTGCTCCGGCGCGAGCATGAGCGCGCACTCGAGGTCGCGCCGCCAATCGCGCCGCAGTCGCTCCGGCAAGCCGAAGATCAGGTCGACGCTCACATTCTCGAAGCCGGCCGCCCGCGCCGCCGCCACGGCCCGGGCCGGCCCGTCCGTGCCGTGCAGCCGCCCCATCCACGCGAGCGCGGGGCCGTCGAAGGTCTGCGCGCCCAGGCTGATGCGGTTCACCCCCGCAGCGCGCCAGTCGCGCGCGAGCGCCTCGTCCAGGCTCTCCGGATTCGCCTCCGCCGTCCACTCGACGGTCGCGTCGTCCCACTGCGCGAAGTGCTCGAGCCGCCGGCGCAGCTCCGCCATCGCGCCCCTTCCCAGCAGGGACGGAGTGCCGCCGCCCACGTAGATCGTGCGCAGCCGCAGCGGCCAGGCCCACGCTTCCGTTGCGCGCAGCCGCTCGAGCTCCGTCTCGATCGCATCCAGCCACGCGGCGACCGGCGCGCGGCGCACCGCCTGCACCGCGAAGTCGCAGTAGCTGCAGCGCCGGACGCAGAACGGCACGTGCAGGTAGAGGTATTCCGGAGTCATCGGCGGGTTTTTTGTACCCCTGCCCCCAAAAAGAGGTTTTCTTGAAGGCGACACGGCAGAAAAACCGGCACTCGAGAACCGGCACTCAGAAACCGGCACTCAAGAACCGGCACTCGAGAACCGGCACTCAAGAACCGGCACTCAGAAACCGGCACTCGCGACGCAATGAATGGCCGCCGTGCCGAAGTTCAAGTGCCGAAGTTCAAGTGCCGAAGTTCAAGTGCCGAAGTTCAAGTGCCGAAGTTCAAGTGCCGAAGTTTGTGTGCCGACGTTCACGTGCCGAAGTTCGATTCTCCACCCCGCACGAACCGGTTTCCAGGCAGATGCCGCGCGTGCCCGGCC
>JACQPS010000250.1 GCA_016207445.1 Gemmatimonadota bacterium
GGCGAGGCGCGGGCTCACGGCGTTCTTCAGGCTGCGGCGCATGCGCAGCAGTCGCACCGACCGGATCGGATGCTTGAGCACGTAGGCGGCGCGGGGCGCCGTCGCGTAGCCTACCAGTGTCTGAATCTTTTCGAACACGCGGTCCTCCCTCGCAGTGCGTCTCCATCGTGCCGCGCCAGGCGGCGGGGCCGAGCAATGCAAGGGGCGTGCGCGGACGTCAGGTGCTGTGCCGGGACCGGAGGCATCCGCGACGGGCAAATGGCCGCGGGCCGGAGGGTGGACGGCCTAATACCCCCAGCTTCCACGCGTAATCAGCTCGATGCTGTTCCCGTCGGGATCGCGGAAGTAGAGCGAGCGGCCGCCGCGAGGCCAGGAGAGCTCTCGCTCGATGGCGACGCCGGCGTGCTCGAGGTGCCGGCGCCACGCCTCCAGCGCGGCGTCGTCGGGCACATCGAAGGCGAGGTGCGCGGGGCCGAGCGCGCCGTGCGCCGGGACTTCGCCTTCGGCGCGCAGGCTCGCCTCGGGATCGAAGAGCAGCAGCGTGTCCTGCCCCGCCCGAAAAAAGACGTGGCGCCCCTCGGCCCGCCCGATGGCCTCGAATCCCAGCCGGCTCCAGAACCGCTCGGCCGCCTCCAGGTCATCGACGTAGAGGGCGGCCTCGTGGATACCGCCGAGCGGAGGGTGGCGGCCGGCCATGTCTCACGGCCTGCCATCGGCCGCAACCGGCCGAAAAGCCAGCTCCCGAATGCGCTGGAGGTAAGCGGCATCCGGGTTCGTCTCACTCTTGCGGACCGCGCCGTCGTACGAGAAGAGCACGACGCCGGCGGTGCCCAGCTCGCGCGCGACCCCGATCTTCTCGACCGCGCTTTCCACCGGGATCCGCCACGAGCCGATGCCCGCCCATACCCGACTGCCGCCGGCCGTCTCGACCGCCATGCGGATCTGCTCCCGGAAAATCGGTGTTTCGGGCGTGTACGCCATCAGAGCCGCAACGTCCAGGAACCCGCGCCGCAGCCAGTCGCGCCAGTCCTGAAAGCGGTTGCGGTACGCGTCCTCCGCGTTGGCGAAAACCGCGGCCGTCACCAGCGCCTGCGGCTTCCGCTTCTTCACGCCGTGGTAGATGCGCTCGACCAGCTCGGTCACCTGCAACCGGCGGAACCGGTCCCAGGCCTCGGGGAACGAGTCCGCCCAGACGAGCGGGTCCGCGGGCTCGAGCGGGGCGATGCGTGCCTGCGCCTCGGGCGCGAGCTGCGGCACGAGCCAGCCGCGGAACCGCTCGAGCGCGCCGCGTGAGTAGTCGAACTCGGGCGCGGGAAAGCGCACGTAGTCGAAATGGATGCCGTCCACGTCGTAGCGCTCCAGCACGTCCATCCAGATCGAGTAGACGTGCTCCTTCACCTCGGGCGCGGAGGGCGTGCTGTAGAGCCCCTCGACCCGGTTCCGGTTCGCGCGCGCGTACTCGACCAGCGCCTCACGGTAGCGCGGCTCGCGCGGGTCCATGCCGTGGAGCTCCCGCGCCAGCGGTTTGGGCACCATGAGCAGGTCCGGCCGCGTGTGATAGAGGTGCGCCGGGTCGCGCGGCGGCGCGTCCATGTTCGCGAGCAGGTGCGTGTTCACCCAGGCGTGCACCGCCAGGCCGCGCGCGTGCGCCTCGCGCAGAACCAGCGCCAGGGGGTCGAACTTCTGGCGCGCCCCGACCAGCGTGTCCGCCCGAGGCTCCCAGCGGCTGTCGTAGAACGCGTCGCCCCGGCCACGAACCTGCACAATGAGCGTGTTGAACCCCGCCGCGTGCACGCGCCGCACCATCGCCTTCACGCTGTCCGGGTGCGTGAGCGTGTTGCGTACGACCCAGAGGGCCCGCACCTCGGCGAAGCGCGGTAGCGGCCGCTCGCTCGGCCCGCGCGCGCACGCGGCCGCGAGCGCCGCCCCACCGAGCAGGATCGCGATCGGTTTCATGATGCCGAGACCGGATTGAGCAGGGGCTCGCCGCGCACCCCGCGCAGCAGATCTTGCCAGGCCAGCCGCCACATGCCGCGACGGGCTTCCTCGGTGGCGCTGCCCAGGTGCGGCAACAGCACCACGTTCTCGAGCTCCCGCAGCCGCGCGGGAATCTGCGGCTCGTGCGCGTAGACGTCCAGCCCGGCGCCGCGGATGCGGCCGGCCGCGAGCGCCGCGACCAGCGCGTCTTCGTCCACCACGCCGCCGCGCGTCGTGTTCACCAGGATGGCGGACGGGCGCATGAGCGCGAGCGCACCCGCGCCGACCAGCCCCACCGTCTCGGGAGCGAGCGCGAGGTGGATCGAGACGACGTCGGCTTCCGCGAACACGCGGTCCCGCTCCAGGTAGCGCGCTCCCACGTCGCGCTCCCAGGCCGAGCGCGGCGCGCGGCTCCAGTAGACCACGCGCATGCCGAACGCCGGCGCGCGCCGGCCGACCTCCTGCCCGATGCGTCCCGCGCCGACCAGGCCCAGCACTTTGCCCGCGAGCCCCATGCCGAGCAGCTGCGTGGGCGCCCAACCGGTCCAGGCGCCGCGCCGCACCAGCCGCTCGCCCTCGCCGAGCCGGCGCGCCGTGGCGAGAATGAGCGCCCAGGTCAGCTCGGCCGTGGCCTCGGTGAGCACATCCGGCGTGTTCGAGACGGCCACCCCGCGGGCGCGCGCGGCGCCGACGTCGACATTGTCAAAGCCGACGGCGTAATTCGCGATCACGCGCAGCGCGGGCAGCCGCGCGAGCTCGGCCGGACCGATCCGGCGGGTGAGAAGCGGCAGAATGCCGGCATAATCGCCCGTGGGCACCGGCGCTTCTTCGGGCAAGAGCTCGACGAAGAGATCGGGGGGGACTTCGGTCTCGCGCAGGAACGGCTCGAGCGCCGCGGCCACGAGGACCCGCATCACCGCCGCGTGCGAAAGAAGGAGCGAAGCAGCTCGCCCGCTTCGTCCTCGAGCACGCCCGCCGTGATGTCGACGCGGTGATTGAGCCGTGGGTCCTGGACCACACAGCCGAGCGAGCCGCACATGCCGCTCTTCAGGTCCCGGGCGCCGAAGACGAGCCGGCGCACACGCGCCAGCACCATGGCGCCGGCGCACATCGCGCACGGCTCGAGCGTGACGTAGAGCGTGGCGTCCAGGAGGCGCCACTGCCCGAGCCGCTCAGCCGCCCGCCGCAGCGCGACCAGCTCGGCGTGGCCCGTGGGATCGTCCCAGGTGCGCGTGCGGTTGTGCGCCTCCGCCCAGAGCCGCCCGTCCACCACCACCGCCGCGCCCACGGGGACTTCCTGCTCCGTCAACGCAGCACGCGCCTGCTCGAGCGCGCGCTGCATGAACATCGCATCCTCCGGCCGCGCCGGCGTGAACTCGGCCGGAGCGCGCGCCTCTCCCGTCAGGACACCGCCTCCCGCTCGCCTCCGCCGACCGACGCGGCCGCGGCCGCAGGCTGACGCACGCGCCGGAACACCGCCGTCACGCGCCCCAGCATGACCGAGTCCTCGTCCCCCGTCAGGAGCGTGGCCGGGAAATTCACGTTCGCGGGCTCCAGCACGATTTCCTTCCCCCGCCGGTGGAAGCGCTGCACCACCGGCTGCCCGTCCACGCGGCCGACCGCGATGTCGCCCTCCTCCAGCTCCTCCTGCGTGGCCGGCTCGACCAGCAGCAAGTCGCCATCCCGGATGCCCGCCCCCTCCATGCTCTCGCCGCGCATGCCGAGTAAGAAAGCGCCGCTCCCACCCGCCAGGCGCCGATCCAGCTCGAGCTCGTCCACGATGCCGTCCCGCTGCAGCGGCAGCCCGTCGGGCGAGACCGCGCCGTACCACGGCACCGTCACGGTTTCGGCGTTCAGGTCGACGCCCAGCAGACGCACCCCGCGCGAGCGCGATGGGTCTCGCTCGATCCACCCCTTGTCCGCGAGCGACTGCAGGTACTCCGATACCGTCTTCGTGCTCTTGATGTCGAACCGGCGCCCGATCTCGCGGATGGACGGCTGATACGTGTTTCGCCGCAGGTAGTCGACCAGGTAATCGAGAATGCGGCGCTCCAGTTGCGTCAGTGGCTCGGGCATCATCGCCTCCCGCGGGGCGGAAGATCGGGCTGGGATGGGGAAGGAGATCGCAATTCCCAAGGAAAGCGCGGACCGCCGGAGTTGCCGCCTGCCTGGGTTCCGGTCGAACCGCGCCGGCCGTTCTAGCGATTCAGGGGAGTCGCCGCGCCCACTCGGCCAATCTATTCTCGGCGCGGCGGGGGCGTCAACGACAGCGAGCGTACGGCGAGTGGCGCTGATGCTACGGCGCGCCTGAGCGCGTGTCAAGCGGCGGCGGGCCGGTTCATCTGTTTGAAAATGTGTGAAAATTGCGCGCACCGCCTAGGCCGCTGGCGGCGCGCCGGGAACGACCGTGTCCGGCGATGACGGCGCTTCGCGCTCGCGCCGCTCGAGCGCGGCGAGCGCCGCGTCGAGTCGGCGCAGGGCGAGCTCACGTCCCATGGTGACCAGCACCTCGAAGATGCCGGGCGAGACGGCCATCCCGGTCAGCGACACGCGCAGCGGATGGATCAGCTTGCCGGCAGCCGTGCCCAGCTCATCGGCGACCGCGCGCAGCTCGGCCTCGAGCGTCTGCTCGTCCCAGCGCTCGAGGCCGGCGTAGCGCTGGCGCAGCGCGGCCAGGCGCTGCCGTACTTGCGCCGGATGCTTCCAGTGCTTCTGAACGGCTTCCTGCTCGTAGTCGATGGCTTCCGCGAGATACGGCCGCGCCTGCCGGACGATGTCGTCCAGGTTGCGGGCGCGCACCTTGAGCAGGTCGATGAGGCCGTGAACCCAGGCCCGGCGCGTGCGCAGCGCGTCCGCATTCGCGATGCCGGCGGCCACGAGCCGCTCGGTGACGAGCGGCTCGAGCCGCTCGGCCGAGGCGCGCGTGAGGTGCTGTCCGTTCAGCCAGATCAGCTTCTGGCTGTCGAAGATCGCGCTCTTCTTGTTGATGCCTTCGAGCGAGAAGCGCGCGATCAGCTCGGGCACATCGAAGATCTCCTCGTCGGTGCCGGGGGACCAGCCCAGCAGCGCCAGGAAGTTCACCAGCGCCCACGGCAGCAGCCCCTGCTCCCGGTACTCGCCGATGGCCGTGGCGCCATGCCGCTTGGACAGCCTTTTCCCGTCCGGGCCCAGGATCATGGGGACGTGGCCGAAGACCGGCGGCTCCTGGCCGAGCGCGCGGTATAGCAGGATCTGCTTCGGCGTGTTCGAGATGTGATCGTCGCCCCGCAGCACATGCGTGATGCGCATGTCCAGGTCATCGCTCACGACCGCCAGGTTGTACACCGGCGTGCCGTCCGAGCGCAGCACGATGAAGTCCTCGATTTCGGCGTTCGCGAATTCGATGCGGCCGTGCACCACGTCCTCCCACGCGCTCACGCCCTCCGGCACGTGGCAGCGCAGCGCGAACGGCTGCCCCGCGGCCGCGCGCCGCTCGGCCTCCTCGGGTGATACGCGCAAGAGACAGTTACGATCGTACCGGTAGGCCTCCTGCGCGCCCGCCGCGCGCGCCCGCTTCGACTCCAGTTCGGCCGGGGTGCAGAAGCACCGGTAGGCGTGCCCGGCCTCGAGCAGCCGCAGTGCATCGCGCCGATGACGCTCGACCCCGTCGGCCTGATGGAACGGGCCCTCGTCCCAGCTCAGTCCCAGCCACTCCATCCCGTCCAGGATGGCCCGTGTCATGACCTCACTCGAGCGCTCCCTGTCCGTGTCTTCGATGCGCAGCACGAATACGCCGCCCCGCCGCCGCGCCAACAGCCAGTTGAAGAGCGCGGTTCGGGCACCGCCCACGTGCAAATAGCCCGTGGGCGAGGGCGCGAATCGTACGCGAATTTGCCGTTCCGCCATGGGGAGAGAAGCTACGATCCGGGCCGTGGCTTCGGTAGGGCGCACGCTCCCGCCGCGACCGCCGCGCGCCGCGCCAGCGGCCCCCCGCTAAGCCGCCCGCTGGGAGCGGGCCAACGCCTCCCGCAGACGCGCGACCTCCGCCGCCTGGCGCGCGTGGTGCCTCAGCAGCACCTCCGCCGCTTCCTCACGCCCGCCCGACTCCGCCTCGTCGATCAGGCGACCGTAGCGCGCCAGCGCGTCCAGCCGATCGCACAGCTCCCGCTCCAGCGGGTGCTCCCGCGAGCCATCCACGTCCGCCTGCTCCCAGAAAAAATCCAGCCCGGGTCCGGGATCGCCCCTCGACGCCATGCTCCTCCCTGCCGTTCGCTTTCGCCATCGCCTCGCGTTCGCCGCCGCGGAAACGACGGGGCGGCGCCGTCCCGCCGCCGCCCCCTAGCCTCTCCACGCCTCTGGTGCAAGCCGCATTCCGCGCGTGCCCCGGCACGCCGCCCCCGGCCGCGCCGCGCCCGGCCGTGCGCGGTGTGCTCTACGGCGCAAAGTGCTTGACAAACGCGCGCACCCCGCCCACCTTGCCGCACATGACGGCTCGGCGGCCGCTAACGGAAAGCCGCGGCGAGATCGCGCTGCATGCGCGCGCGATGGACAACCTGCGCTACATCCGCGAGACGATGGAGCGGGCGGGTTCGTTCACGGCAGTGCCGGGTTGGGGCGGCGTGGGGATGGGTGTGACGGCGCTGGCGGCGGCGTGGGTGGCGTCGCGGCAGACGAGCGAGAGCGCGTGGCTGGCGACCTGGGTGATCGAAGCACTGGTGGCGGCGGTGATTGCGAGCGGGGCGATGGCGTACAAGGCGCGTGCGGCGGGCGTCCCGCTGCTGTCCGGTCCGGCGCGCAAGTTCGCGCTGAGCTTCTCGCCGCCGATTCTGGTGGGGGTCCTGTTGACGCTCGTCCTCTACCGCACGGGTTTTGTGGGGCTCCTGCCGGGCATCTGGCTGCTGCTCTACGGTACGGCCGTGATGGCCGCGGGCGCATTCTCCGTCCGGGTCGTGCCGGTGATGGGGTTCTGTTTCCTGCTCCTGGGCGGCGGCGCCCTGTTCGCGCCCGGGTCGTGGGGCGACGCGTTCATGGCCGCCGGGTTCGGGGGACTCGAGCTGGTGTTCGGCATCATCATCGCAAGGAGACACGGTGGCTAAGTCATCTCCCGCGAACCGGCGCCAGGTTCGTGCGGACCCGCCCGAGCCGCGGGCGGCCCGTTCCGCCCGGGCGCGTCCAGTCAAAGCTGCGCCGCTCGCCCTGGATCGGCTCATTCACGAACGTATCCGCCTCGGCATCGTCAGCGCCCTCGCCGTCAACGATGCGCTCAGCTTCATCGATCTGAAGCGGCTGCTGCAGACGACGGATGGCAACCTCAGCGTCCACGCGCGGAAGCTGGAAGAGGCCGGCTACGTCCACTGCGAGAAGTCGTTCGCCGGACGCGTGCCGCGCACCGAGTACCGGCTGACGTCCGCGGGCCGCGACGCGCTCGGCCGTTACCTGGACCATATGGAGGCGCTGATCCGCTCGACGCGCGTTGAACGGAGTTGAAAGTCGAAAGTCGACGACACCAGCCCGGATCACTTTCAACTTTCAACTTTCAACTGTGACCTTTGTACCAGGCAGCCCCCCGCGCGGGGGCTCATTTTCGGCCGCGAGTCTTTATGAAGCAAAGATCTTTGGCAAGACCGGGACTGCACGTGGCGATCATCATGGACGGCAACGGGCGCTGGGCGCAGGCCCGCGGTCAGCCGCGCGTGGCGGGGCATCGCGCGGGCGCGCGGGCGGTGCGGCGCGTGGTGGAGTCCGCGCCGGGGCTGGGGATCGCTACGCTCACGCTGTACGCTTTCTCGTCGGACAACTGGCAACGGCCGGCGAGCGAAGTGCGTGCGCTCATGAAGCTGTTCGACCGTTACCTGCGCACCGAGACGGCGACGTGCGTGGAAAAGGGCGTGCGCCTGAGCGTGATCGGCCGGCGCGATCGGCTGTCGCCTGAGCTGGTGCGGGGGATCGAGGCGGCCGAGCGTGTGACGGCGGGCGGAACCGTGCTGCACCTCCGGCTCGCCGTGGATTACTCGGCACGGGACGTCATCCTGGAGGCGGCGCTGCGGGTCAACGGCTCGGGCCGACTGACGCGGGCGGAGTTCGCGCGTCTGCTCGGGCAGGCCATGAACGCGCGCGGTCCCGCCCCCGATGTAGACCTGCTCGTCCGTACCGGAGGCGAGTTTCGCCTGAGCGACTTCCTGCTGTGGGAGTGCGCGTACGCGGAGCTCGTCTTCAGCTCGCGCATGTGGCCGGAGTTCGGCGCCGCCGACCTGGAGGCCGTGGTGCGCGAGTTTCAACAGCGGGAACGCAGGTACGGCGGCCTGCGAGACGCCGCCGCCGGGTAACTTCGCTGCCGCACGAGGCGCCGCCGCCGCCGCCGCATCCCGCACGAGGCGACGCCGCCGTCGTTCCCGTCTTCCCTCCCCCGCGCTCGCCGCTGGTTCGCAGGTGGCCGCGGCCGTAGCTTTGCCGCATGCGGCTCATTGCTCTCGTCGTCGTGGCCGCGCTCGCCGCCGGGGCGGCGTGCGATTACCCGTTCGCGCCCGGAGTCGGCGACGACCTGGCTGAGCTCGCCTCCCGGAAAGGAGAGCTGGTAGGAGTCGAGGATCTGGGGCTGGTGGAGGAAACGCCCGAGGAGCGCTTCTTCGACCTGCGCCTCTCCTCTTCCAGCGGCCTGGAGGTGACGGCCCGGCTGCGCGTTCCGTCGGGCGCGCGTGCCGGCGACGGCCGGGCGGGCGTCGTGCTCGCCGGTGGGCGCGACACCGGGCGCGACGCGGTGCGGCGGCTGCCGCCCGGACTGGACGAGCTGGTCATCTCCTTCGACTACCCCGAGCTGCTGAAGGAGCGGGAGGAGAAGGAGGTGATCCGCCGGACGGAGGACTATCGCGACGCGGCCTGGGAGGTCCCGGCCATCCTCATGTTGCTCGCGGATTATCTCGCGACGCGTCCGGAGGTGGACGCGAACCGCATCGCGCTGGTAGGCGCCTCCTTCGGCGGCTTTTTCGCGCCGGTCGCCGCGGCCGCCGACCCGCGCTTCGGCAACGTCGCGCTCATCTATACCGGCGCGGGACTGCACCTGCTGGTCGAGCAGAACCTGAAGGCGGATGTGCCGCCGGCGGCGCGGCAGCTCGGCGCGGAGCTCGCGGTGCTGCCGATCCAGCGACTCGAGCCCGCGCGCTACGTGGGGCGCATCGCGCCGCGGCCGCTGCTGCTCGTGAACGGCCTGTTCGACGATCGCATCACGCGTGAGAGCGCGGAGGCGTTGCTCGACGCCGCGCGGCCGCCCAAGGAGATCGTCTGGCTGCCGACGGGGCATCTGGAGTCGGACTCGCTCCGCCTGATTCGCGAGCTGGTGGATACCGCCTTCGCGCGCCTGCCGCTGCTCCGGGGCACGCGCTGACGTGACCGAACGAGTGACACGGCGCCCGCGACGCGGCTGGCGCGCGCTCAGGGCGCCCGCCGAGCGGCACGGGCGCCTGCTCGTTTGCGCGCTCCTGGGCGCGAGCGTGTCCGCATGTATGCCCTGGGTCGTGGGCGAGACCGCCGAGACGCTTCCGCGTGGTCGCGTGGCCACGGGCGCCGGACTCGCGACTCT
The DNA here is from genome assembly GCA_016207445.1 of Gemmatimonadota bacterium. Taxonomy (GTDB): domain Bacteria; phylum Gemmatimonadota; class Gemmatimonadetes; order Longimicrobiales; family RSA9; genus JACQPS01. Next base: position 9,533 of record JACQPS010000250.1, read on the forward strand.
CGCGCCGCCCGACCATCCGCTGAAGGTACTGCCGGTCCCGCAGGTCTGGGCGCGCCTGGGCGTGAGCAGCCGCACCGACCTCGGGCTCGTGTACGCGGCGCCCGCCTCCTTCGCGCTGCAGGCGAAGGTCAGGGCCGCGAGCCCGGCCGGGATTCCCCTGGCTGCTTTGGCCGGCGCCGGCCTGCACATCATTCCGGACGTGCTCGGGGAGGACGTCGCGGTGACCACGCCCTTCGCGCTGCTCGGGGTCGTGGCGTCCGCCCCGGCACGTGAGCGGCGCGCGACCTGGTACGGAGCGTTGCGAGGCTTTTTCCCCGCCCATCTCGGGGACGACTTCGCGATCACGCTCTGGCTCGTCGGGAGCGCGGGCGCAGCGTGGACGCGCGGCTCCTGGCAACTCGGCCCGGAGCTCGGGGTGGTAATGCCGACGACGGATCCGGAAGGGTCGCTCGTGCTGGGCAGCTTCAGCGTGCGCAGGAGGATACGCTAGCTGAGAGCCCGGTCGTCGCCGAATCAGGTCTCTGCCGCGCTCTGCTCCAGCCTGGCCCGGGACGGCTGCTGGAGCTGTCGCTGCAGTTCCAGGTACAGGAAACGGGTCTCCAGCAGGTTCCAGACGCGCAGCATCGCCTCGAAGGAGTCGAATGGCTTGGTCAGAAAGTCCTTGGCGCCGACCAGGAGGGCCCGCCGCTTCGCCTCGGGCGTGATGTCCGCCGTCAGCACCAGGATGGGCAGGTAGGTGCCTTCCGGGATCTTGGGCCGCAGCTGCTCCATGACCGCGAAGCCGTCCATCTCGGGCATGTGCAGGTCGAGCAGGATCAGGTCCGGCGCAAATTCGTCGAAGATGGCGACGACCTCGCGCGCATCGGTGGTCGTACGCACGTGCGCGTATCCCGCCTTTTGCAGCAGCTTTTCCAGCAGCCGGAGGTTTCCGCCCTCGTCGTCGACGACCAGGACACGCGCTTCTTTGATGATCTCGGGACGCATCGCTGTGTCCTCCCGCGTGCAGCGAGCGGAATGAGCTGGGTGGGCGGGTGGATCCCGACCGAAGCGTAATCTGCGCGGGCGGTCCGGTCAAGATTGACGCGCACGTTCTCGCGTTCCCGCGCATTTTTTCGGCAGCGCGCGTGTATCGCCCCGAAGGGATGGCGAAACCCTTGCCTGCTTTGTGCGTCGAGGCTATTCTGCGCGCGGACGTCCGAGCGAGCGGTCGCAAGCTCGGACGTCTGATCTGCCGACGGGACGCTGTCGGTGGGTCCGCTCGCGGGGATTTCGGCCCCCACGAGTCGGTTGCGAGGTCGCTGGCCGCAACCGTAGCCCCGACGAAGAGCTCCGGGGCACCTGAGTCGTAGACCGCACGACGAGGGGAAGGGATTCAAACTCGGTCACCGCACGCGGTGACGCTGAATCGAGCAGGATCTCGCCAGCGGAGCGGCGCCCCCGGGTCTGCAGCGTGCTGAGGCCCGGGGGCTTCGTTCATCCTACCGGCCTCGCTCCCGAGCTGCTTCCCGGCGGACCGCTGCGACCCGAACGTGAACGCTGGTCTCGGCGTACTTCGGTCTGGCGCTGCCGCGCGCCACCTGGAGTCTAACCGTGAACTGAGAAAGCGCGCCGCTTCAGCTGGCCGAGTGCCCGGCGCGCCTCGGCGAGCGTCGGTTCGCGCTCCAGCGTGGCGAGCTCGCGATCGCGCAGCAGCACCCGACCGTCGACCAGCGTCCAGCGGACGTCGGCGGCCCGGGCCGCGTACACGAGCCGCGAGGCGACGCCCGCCGCGTCGTCGTCCTCCGCCGGCTGGCAGTGCGGGCCCGTCAGGTCCACGGCGATCACATCCGCTCGCTTGCCGACCTCGAGGCTGCCGATCTCCTGCTCCAGGCGCAGCAGCCGCGCGCCGCCGAGCGTGGCCATCTCCAGGACATCGGCGGCGGTGAGCGCACCCGGTCCCGCGACCGTGGATTGCAGCAGCGCGGCCAACCGCATCTCCAGGAACGCATCGAGCGTGTTGTTGCACGGTGCGCCGTCCGCGCCGATGCCGACCTCGACGCCCGCCCGGCGAAGCTCGGCTACCCGCGCGATGCCGGAGCCGAGCTTGAGGTTCGAGCTCGGGCAGTGGGCCACGCCCGTGCGAGTGCGCGCGAGAATCTCCATCTCTCCCGCGGCCAGATGAACGCAGTGGGCCAGCAGCAGACGGCTTTCCGTCAGACCCAGCCGGTGCAGGTATGCGATGTTCGATGCGCCGCGCCGACTCTGGACCAGCGCACACTCGGCGCGGCTCTCGGACGCGTGCGTGTGAACCAGCACGCCGCGCTCGCGCGCGCTGCGCGCCACCTCCCGGAGCAGCGCGTCGCTGCTCGTGAGCGCGAAGCGCGGCGCGAAGCAGTAGTGGATCCGTCCGCCCTCCGCCCCATCCCACCGCTCCAGCAGGTCGAGGCTCTCGCGCAGCGATGCGTCCGTGCGCTCGCGCAGGCCGGGAGGAACTTCGTCGCCCTCGTCCATCATGCATTTGCCGGCGAACGCACGCAGCCCGCTATCGCGCAGCGCCCGGAAAATCTCCTCCGTGTGGTGGACCGTCCCCATGTCCACCACCGTGGTCGTGCCGCCCAGGATCAGCTCGGCGCAGCCCAGGCGCGCGGACGCAGCCAGGGTCTCCGGGTCGTGCGCCGCCTCCAGGGGCCACACCCGGAGCCGCAGCCATTCCAGCAGCTCGAGGTCGTCCGCCTGACCGCGGAATCCCGTCTGACACAGGTGCACGTGCGTCTGAACGAGACCGGGCAACAGCGCGAGGTGGGACGCATCGACAACGAGGTCCGCCGCGGCCGGCGCGCCGGTCCCGACCGCGCCGATGCGGCCATCGGCCAGGTACAGGTCGCCCCGGATGACCCGCCGGCCGGCATCCATGGTCACCAGCAGGGCGTTGCGGAAGAGGATCGACTCGGGCATCGAAGGTTCGCGCTCCAAGGGGCTAGCACGGTAACGGCGCGCGCGCGGGCGCGCCAGCCGCCCGCGCGCGCGCGTGCTTGTCTCGTCCGTCGCGCCCGTGGTAAACTACCCCATGGACGCCACCGTCGGCCGCAACATTCCGCGCACGGACGGCCTGGCCAAGGCATCGGGCGCCGCGCGCTACGTGGATGACCTGACGTTCCCCGGCATGCTGTACGGCCGGACGATCCGCTCGACGATCGCGTGCGGGCGGGTCCGCTCCACCCATCTCGACTTCGATCCCTCCGGCTTCACGGTCGTCGATCACCGCGACATACCGGGCCCGAACGTCATCACGCTGATCGAGGACGATCAGCCGTGCCTGGTCGCGTCCGAAGTGCGGCACGTGGCCGAGCCCATCCTGCTCCTTGCGCATGCGGACCGCGAGCGGCTGCTCGAAGCCGAGGTCCGTATCGAATACGACGTCGGCATCCCCGTGCTCGATCCGGAGCGCTCCTCCCGGGTGATGAAGGAGCTGCGCATCCAGGGCGGAGACCTCGAGCGCGGCTTCACCGAGGCGGACGTCGTGATCGAGGGGGAGTACCGCACCGGTGCGCAGGAGCAGCTCTACATCGAGCCGAACGGCGTCATCGCGGTGCCAGAGGACGGCGGCCTCACCGTCTACGGCTCGCTTCAGTGCCCCTACTACGTCCAGCGCGCGCTCAAGGTGCTCCTGGCGCTGCCCGACGAGCGAGTGCGCGTGATCCAGACGGAGACGGGCGGCGGCTTCGGCGGCAAGGAAGAATATCCGTCCATGATCGCAGCGCATGCCGCGCTCCTGGCGCTGAAGTCCGGTCGGCCGGTCAAGCTGGTCTACGATCGCGTCGAGGACATGCTCGCCACGACCAAGCGGCACCCGTTCATCGTCCGGCATCGGACCGGCGTCAAGCGCGACGGGCGGCTGACCGCGATCGACATCGAGCTGCTCGTGGACGGCGGCGCGTACGTGACGCTGACGCCCGTCGTGCTCTCGCGCGGCGCGATCCACGCGACCGGCCCGTACCGCTGCCCGAACGTACGCGTGGTCGGGCGCGCGCTGGTCACGAACACGCCGCCGAACGGCGCGTTCCGCGGATTCGGCGCGCCGCAGACCCAGTTCGCGGCCGAAGTCCACATGGAGCGCATCGCCGAGCGGCTGGGCCTGGACCCCGTGCGGGTGCGCGCGGTCAACGTGTTGCGCCCCGGCGACACCACGGCCACGGGCCAGCGGCTGGGCGACGACTGCAGCGCACGCGAGGTGCTGCGCGAGGCCGTGCGGCGGTCGGGGTTCCGCCGCAAGCGCCGCGCGTACGCCGGCACGAACCGCGGCATCGGGCTCGCGCTCTTCTACCAC
>JACQPS010000253.1 GCA_016207445.1 Gemmatimonadota bacterium
CGCCATCGCCAGCTTCTCCAGCTTGAGCGCGGAGAAGAGCGAGCGATTCAGCGTCATCCAGTCGCTGGTCCAGTACGGGAAGCCGAGCAGCGAGTCCAGAGCGGCAGCCACGCGATCGGCATCCCAGGCATCGCGCACGTTGACGGCGATCCCGCCGACCTCGTCCTTCAGGTCGAGCAACTCCTGCACCGCCGGCAAGGGGGCGTACAGGTTCTGGCTGTCGTACTCGTACATGCCCGTGTTGAACAGGCCGGTCACCTCGAACTCACGCAGCACGGGCACGATATCCCCGAGCGGGCCGCGCTTGATGTTCTCGAAGGATCCGACCGTGATCTTGTCCCCGGGGAGCAGCCCCAGCTTGTCGGCCAGGCGGCGCCCGACGAGCACGCCCGGCAGACCGGTCTGCGTCGGGCCGAGCGCCAGCTCGCCGCTTCGGATCTTCGCCTCGATGCTCGTGAGCGGACGTGGACTCGCCTCGGGGTCGATGCCGTAGAGCGTGCCGAACTGCGCGTATTCGCCCCCCGGCGTCACGCCCACCTGCGTCATGATGAACGGCTCCGCCGCTACCACGCCGGGCGACGCCCGCACTCTGGCGAGCACGTCCCGCCACGCAGCCATGCGGAACCCCTCGCCCTGCTGGAACACATAGATGTGTGGATTGCTGCCCAGGATCTTCTCTTGCAGGTCGCGCTGCAGCCCCGTCATCACCGCGATGACGGTGATGAGCGCGGCGACGCCGAGGAAGACGCCTCCGGTCGCGATCAGCGTGATCAGCGACAGAAACCGCCCCTTGCGACGCGAGGCCAGATAGCGCCGGGCGATGTACCAGTCGAGACGTTTCACGACGCCCGCACCTTCCTCTGTGTCGGGCTCGGGCTCGGGCGCGGGCTCGGGCTCGGAATCACCCGAGTGCAGACAAATCGCGCCGTGCCCGGGCTTGAAACTCCGAGCCCGAGCGCGAGCCCGAGCCCGATATCCCTCATTCGGGCCGCATCGTCGGGAACAGAATCACATCCCGTATGGACGCCTGGTCCGTGAGCAGCATGACCAGCCGGTCCACGCCAATGCCTACGCCGCCCGTGGGGGGCATGCCGTACTCGAGCGCGCGGACAAAATCCTCGTCGAACGTCTGCGCCAGCTCGTCGCCCTGCTCGCGCAGCTTGGCCTGCGCCGCGAAGCGCTCTCGCTGGTCCAGCGGGTCATTGAGCTCGCTGAACGCGTTGGCGAGCTCGCGGCCCGCTGCAATCAGCTCGAAGCGCTCGACGAGCTGGGGCGCGCCGCGCTTGGGTTTCGCGAGCGGCGAGAGGTCCCGGGGATAGTCGACGATGAATACCGGCTGCTCCAGGTGCGGTTCCACCAGGTGCTTGAAGAGCTCGTCCGCGAGCCGCGGCCGCGGCATGCGCCCGGCGTCCTCGACGCCGAGCGAGCGCACCGCCTCGCGCAACGCCGCGTCGTCCAGCCGGTCGACCTCCACATTGCCGTACTCCCGCAGCGCATCCAGGTAGCGCAACCGACGGAACGGTGCCTGGAAATCCAGCGTCACTCCCTGATACGTGAGGCGCGGGCTGCCGCCGGTGACCTCCTGCACCACGGAGACGACCAGCTCTTCCACCAGACGCATCATGTCCTCGTAGTCGCCGAACGCCTGGTAGAACTCCAGCATGGTGAACTCAGGGTTGTGCGTGCGGTCCATGCCCTCGTTGCGGAAATCCTTGCCGATCTCGTACACGCGCTGGAGCCCACCCACGATGAGCCGCTTCAGGTAGAGCTCGTCCGCGATCCGGAGGTAGAGCGGCAGGTCGAGCGCGAAGTGATGCGTCACGAAGGGACGGGCCGCGGCCCCGCCGTAGAGCGGCTGGAGTACGGGCGTCTCGACTTCCACGTAGCCCCGCTCATCGAGGAACCGACGCAGCGCCCTCACGATCCGGGAGCGGGTCAGGAACACCTCCCGCACCTCCGGATTCACGGCCAGGTCCGCGTACCGCTGGCGATAGCGCTGCTCGACGTCGGCGAAGCCGCTGTAGACGACGCGCTCCCCGGTCGCCGGATCGACGTCCTCCTTGCCGAGCGGGAGCGGGCGCAGCGATTTGGCCAGGAGCTCGAAGGAGCCGATGCGCACGGTGATCTCGCCCATGCGGGTGCGGAAGACCGGGCCGGCGATGCCGAGCCAGTCCCCGATGTCGAGCAGGTCGAGCAGCTCGTAGCGCGCCTCGCCCACGTCGTTCACCCGGAAATAGAGCTGGATGCGGCCGGTCCGATCGGCCAGATCGGCGAAGGTGGCGCGGCCGTGGGTCCGGAGGGAGACCAGCCGCCCGCCCAGGCGGACGGCAGGGCCGAGACGATCCTCGCCGAGGTTGCCGGCGCGCTCGGCGGCCTCGAAGGCGGCGCGGGCCTCGGCCGCGGAATGGGTGACGTCGTATCGATAAGCGAAGGAGGTCACGCCCCGGCGCTGGAGCTCGTGGAGCTTCTCCAGCCGGTCGGTGATTACCTGGCTGCGCCGCTCCTCCATCCGCTTCTCCTCACGCGACCCGCGCCCCGAACTCCTTCAGGTAGGCCTGGATGAAGGGGTCCAGGTCGCCGTCCATCACCCGCTGCACGTCGCCGACCTTGAGCTGCGTGCGGTGATCGGTCACCAGGGTGTACGGCTGGAACACATAGGAGCGGATCTGGTTCCCCCAGGCGATCTCGGTCTTCTGCGCCTCCAGCTTCTGGCGCTCGCCCTCGCGCCGCTCCAGCTCCCGCTGGTAGAGCGCGGCGCGCAGCATCTTCATGGCGGTCTCGCGGTTCTGGTACTGGCTGCGCTCGTTCTGACACGCCACCACGATCCCGCTGGGCAGGTGCGTGATGCGCACCGCCGTCTCGACCTTGTTGACGTTCTGGCCGCCCTTCCCGCCCGCGCGGAACGTGTCGATCTTCAGGTCTTTCTCGTCGATCTCGATCGCGATGTCCTGTTGCACCACCGGGTAGACGAACACGCTCGCGAACGAGGTGTGCCGCCGCGACTGCGCATCGAAGGGCGAGATGCGGACCAGCCGGTGCACGCCCGTCTCCGCCTTCAGGTAGCCGTCCGCGTACTGCCCCTTGAGCTCGAGCGTGGCGCTCTTGATCCCGGCCTCCTCGCCCGCGAGCAGGTCGAGCACCTGCACATCGTAATCGTGATCCTCTGCCCAGCGCCTGTACATGCGCATGAGCATCGACGCCCAATCCTGCGACTCCGTGCCGCCCGCTCCCGGATGGATGGTCAGGATGGCGTCGCGGAAGTCATCCGGCCCGCGCAGCATGTTGCGCAGCTCGAGCCCCTCGATCTTCGGCTCGAGCGCGTCCAACTCGCTCGACCACTCCGCCTCCAGCTCCCCGTCCGGCTCGACCGCGAGCAGCTCCGCCAGCTCGTGCAGATCGCTCAGCTTGGCCGCCAGCTCGGTCCACGGCTCGATCCAGCTCTTCAGTTCCTTGACCTCGGCAATGACGTCCCGGGCCGCCCCGGCACTGTCCCAGAAGCCGGGCTCCGCCATGCGGCGCTCGAGTTCGGCGAGCCGCTCCCGCTTGCGCTCGATTTCAAAGATAACCTCCGAGCGCCGCCACGCGCTCGCGCTGCCGCTCCAGCTTGCCTTTCAACTCGGTAGCCATGTCCGCGACCTCCTCGTAATGCGAGGGGCCGCCCGGTCGGACGGCCCCTCGCTCACCTTCAAACCTACCAAAATATAGCGGAACGCCGCCGCCCGGGCAACGGCGGACCCGGCCGCGGCGCGCGACCCGGGCGCGCTGCCGCCGACTCAGAACAGCTTTTGCCCCTTGGCCAGGATATCGTTGAGCGCATCACGGAAGTAGGGCGTGCTCTTGGCGAGCTCCGTCCCCACCTGTCCGACGTACTCCTCCCAGCTCTTCAGGATCTCGTCGCGGAAATCCTGCCGCAGCGTGCCCGCCGCCAGGCTTCGCTCCCGCTTGTCCGGGTGGTATGCCACCATGTCGGACACGAGAGCGCGCGCGATGCGCTGGGCGCGCGTATGCGGGTCCGGGGCGGCGGCCCGGAACGGGGAAGCGGCCGGCCGCGCGGCGACGGGCGTCGGCCCCGGTGCGGGGGCCGGCGGGGGAGGCGCGGCGACGGCCGCGGCCGCATGCGCCAGCGCGTCGCTGGCACTCACGGCCGCCGGCGACGGCGCCGGAGTCGGTGGCGCCGCAGGCGCCGCACCGTCCCCGGGCGCCACTCCCGCGGGCCGCTCGGTCCGACCGATGGGGAACACGCCGCCGCAGCGCGAGCACCGGGCGCGCACGCCGCCCGGCGGGATGCGCTCCGGGTCCACACGGAAGACAGCCTGGCAGTGCGGGCACTGCACGTTCATGATTCGGCGCTCGCCTCGAGCGCGGGCTCGGAACTCTCCAGCGCTGGCAGCGGCGCGTCGCGGCGCCGGTCGACCGCGTAGACCGAGCCGGGCAGCGTCTTCGCGTACGACTTCATCTCCGTGACCAGCTCGCTCACGCGGGCCGTGTGCGTGAAATGGCGATGCTCGTTGGTGACCACGCCGATCGAAACGGTCATGATCGGCGTGCGGTAGATGTTGCCGCGCCGGTCCTTGCCGAGAAAGTAACCGGCCTGACGGTCCTCCTGCGTGTACTGGAACGAGATCAGCTCGTCGAAGATCTCGATGATCTCTTCGCAACAGAGGCGCATCTGCGGCAGCGACAGGTTGAAGATGAAGTCGTCGCCGCCGATGTGCCCGATGAATCCGGTGGGCGCGTACGCCTTCACCACATCCCGCAGAATCCGCGACAGCAGCAGGATGACCCGGTCGCCTTCGTTGTAGCCGTACCGGTCGTTGAATTCCTTGAAATGGTCCAGATCGGCATAACAGCAGGCGAACAGCTCGCGGCTGCGCAGTCGCTCGCCGATGTCCCGCTCGATCTGCACGGTGCCCGCCAGCCGCGTCGTCGGATTCACGCTCACGTCGCGATCGGCGCGGTGCAGCGCCATTTGCAGGCGCAGGTGCCGCTCCCGCTCCTCCATGGCGTCCGTCAGCACCTCGTCGGCGCCCGCCTCCAGCCCGCCTCGCACGAGCGCGGCCTGATTCTCGGGTGACAGAAGCACGACCGGGACGATGGCTGTGAACGTGTCTTGCTTGAGGGCGCGGCAGAGCTCGATGCAGCCGGAGTCGCCTTCCGCGTCCATGATGATGCAGGCGGGAAAGCTGCGGTTCACCCGCGCCAGAACGTCATCGGCCCGCGCCAGCTCCTCCAGGCGCAGTCCCGTTTCCCGCGCGAAGGCCGTGACCAGCGCCGGCGGATTCCGCCCTTTCGGCGAGTGGAAGACGAGAATGGATCGAACGCGCATGAGTTAGGGAAGGTGACCCGGAGAGCTTGGGCGAAACTAGCACGCCCGCCCGCCCATGTCAATTCGCCAGCCGGCGCGGCGTACGGTGCCACAACGCTTTTCGCCCCGCTCACACCTCCCCGGCCAGTTGGAAATCGATCTTACGCTCTTCCAGGTTCACGCCGGCCACGCGCACCCGCACCCGCTGCCCGAGCTGGAGCCGTCGGCGCGTGTGCTCTCCCACCAGCGCGTACTGCTCTTCGAGGTGGGCGTAGTAGTCGTCATCCAGCGAGCTCACGTGCACCAGCCCCTCGACGAAGAAGGTATCCAGGAGCACGAAGCAGCCGAAGGACGTGACGCCGCTGATCGTGCCGGCGAACTCCTCCCCCAGGTGGCGCTGCATGAACTCGACCTTCTTCAGGTCGATGCTGTCTCGTTCCGCCTCGACCGCCACCCGCTCGCGCTCGCTGGCGATGCGGGCGATCGTCGGCAGCACGTGCTCCGCCCACTCGGCTGGCACAGCTTCCTCCTCGAGGAAGGCGCGCGCGCACAGCCGGTGCACGATCAGGTCGGGGTAGCGCCGGATCGGCGAGGTGAAGTGCGTGTAGTGGTGCGCCGCCAGGCCGAAGTGCCCCAGGTTCTCCGGGCTGTAGCGGGCCTGTTTCATGGAGCGGAGCACGATCGTGGAGACCAGGTTCTCCTCGGGCCGGCCCCTGACCCGCTCCAGGAGCCGCTGCAAATCCTTGGGCGTGGCCTGCCCGCGCGTGCCCAGCCGGAGCCCGAACGGGCCGACGAACTCGCGCAGCTGCTCGATGCGCGTGTCGTCCGGTGGCTCGTGGATGCGGTAGAGAAGCGGGACGCGCCTGCGCGCGGCCTGCCGCGCGATCGTCTCATTGGCCAGCAGCATGAAGTCCTCGATCAAGCGGTGGCTCTCGAGGCGCAGCACGCGCTGGATGTCCGTGGGCTCGCCCTGGGTGTTGAGAACGACGCGTGCCTCGGGCAGGTCGAAGTCCAGGCTCCCGCGCGCCTCGCGGCTGGCGCGCAGCGCTCGGCTGATGGAGAGGAGCTGACGCAGGGCGCGGTCCGTCTCGGCCTCGATACTCCTGGTCCCGTCGAGTACGGCCTGCGCGTCGTCGTACGAGAGACGGTGCCGGCTGCGAATCACGCTGCGCACCAGCTCGTGGCCATGGAGTTTGCCGTCCTCGGCCACCGTCAGGAGGAGGGACAGGGCGAGCCGGTCCTGGTCGGGCCGCAGCGAGCACAGGTCGGAGGAGAGCGCTTCGGGCAGCATCGGCACGACGCGGTCCACCAGATAGACGCTGGTGCCGCGCCGCAGCGCTTCCGCGTCGAGCGCGCTCCCCTCCTGCACGTAGCAGGCAACGTCCGCGATGTGGACGCCGACCTGCCAGAGGCCCCCCGTCGCGCGCTCGATCGACAGCGCGTCGTCGTGGTCCTTGGCATCGGCCGGATCGATCGTGAAGATCAGGCGGTCCCGCAAGTCGGTGCGGCCCCGCAGGTCCTGGCGGAGAATCCCGCGTTTCCGGATCCGTTCCGCTTCCCCTTCGACCTCGCCGGGAAACTCGACCGGGAGCTCGTGTCCGTAGATGACGGCCAGCACGTCCACACCCGGCATTCCCAGCCGCCCGAGCACGCGCTCGATCTCGCCGGCCGGGCCGAGGTGCTCGTCGCCCCAGGAAGACACGCGCACCACCACCATGTCGCCGTCCTGGGCGCCTCCTTCCTGGCCGGGAGGAACGAAGACGTCACGGACGAGCTTCGGGTCCTCGGGGACAACGAAGCCGAAGTTGCGGGCCGGGTGATAGGTACCGACGATGGTCTCACGCGCACGTTCCAGCACCTTGATGATGCGCCCCTCCTGCCGCTGCCCACGGCGCCGCCGCTCGACGCGCGCGACCACGCGGTCGCCGTCCAGGGCGGAACCGAGCTCGGTGGCGGAGACGTAGAGGTCGCCAGCGCCGTCCTCCGGAATCACGAAACCGGCGCCGCTACGGATGGTCTGCAGACGCCCGACGATGAGGTTGATCTTTTCGGGAGCGGCGAAGCGCTGGCCCTTCACGCGGTAGAGGACGCCCTCGTCTTCGAGGTGCTGGAGCAAATCACGGAAGGCGTGATAGTCCGCCGTGGCGACGTCGAGCGCCTGGGCGAGCTCCTTGGCTTTCAGCGGACGCCCCGCCACGTTCCGCAGGTGCTCGACGATCCGCTCCGGGCTGACCGGCACGTTACCTCCG
>JACQPS010000251.1 GCA_016207445.1 Gemmatimonadota bacterium
CGCCCACGATCGTCGCCCGCGCCGTCGACGTCCTGGTCGCGGGCACCGGGAGCGCCACGCCGTTGACCGCCTCCAGCTCATACGTTCCGACCAGACCCGGCTGCCGGCAACCCAGGCACATCAGAACCAGCAATCCGGACAGGAGACGACGCATGCGTAGCAGCCTGCGAGCGTATGCGTGCGCCGTCAAGGGAAGGCGATGCCGGCGGCTCACCTGCTCGAGATCGGCGAAGTCGTTTCTGGCTACGACGCCGGCGTCCCGAGGCTGCCCGCCTTAGCCGCGCTCGACGAGGACCTCCGGATGACGTCCCGACACAGCTACCCGGAACGCGATGAACGGCAGGAGCGGGTTCGGCAACCAGTAATACCAGGCGAGCCCACGCACGCGCTGGCCGGTGGGTGGGATCAGATCGAGCCAGACGTAGAGGAACTTGTAGGGGCAGAAACCGGGGATGAAGCTCGGGCGCAGCCGATCAGTCTTGAGGTAGCGCTTCCGGATGTAGTAGTTGCCCTCGAAGGGCGTGATGCCCCAGCCGACTGGCCCCTCGGCAAGCACCGTCCCCGTGGGAACGTGCGTGAGCCGCACGCGGCTGGCTGCGCCTCCAGCGGGCCGCGGCTCCCGGCGGATCGCCTCACGGCGCCCCGGGAACAGGCGATCGGCGAGACGGAGCATCAGGCTGACCTGCGCAGTGTTCAAGCACACGATCAGAAGGTGATGATCTCGTAACCGTCTGCCACCCGACGTCGCAGACTCGGGTGCTGCTTGTACTCGTCCAGGAGCGGGATGCCCGACGACTCCACGGCGGCGCGAACGCCGAACGCCTGCGCGCAAAACGCGCACGCCCCGGCCACGCGGTCCTCGATCGATCGGAACGCCGGCTCGAGCTTGTGCCCGCCGGCGCTCAGCTCCGCGACCCACTTCACCCCGGCCCCGTCGAAGAGCAACTCGACCTCGTCGCCGGCTTGCTTGCATTCCTGTGCCGTGGTCAACGCATTCGCGATGCGGCCGAGGTCCCCGTGCGTTTTCGTGTCGGCCAGCACCACGATCGAGATCTTCGCCATCACTTCCCCCTTTCGATGCACTCGCGATCGTTCCATCATCCACGAACCGGATGGCGTCTGCCGGGGTTCCCCGCTCTGCCGCCTGCGTACACACGGGCGTTGAGCCGGCGTCGCGGAACCCCCGCCGTGGAACTAAACTGTCGGCTGTCCGGTTCGGATACAGGCGGTTGGACCGGCGTCCGCCGCGGGCGCGCAGCGCGACCGCGGCCCGGCGGCGTCGCCTTATTCTCGATCCTCGCGGGTATGGAACGTTTCCGCACCACGATCATGCGCGCGTGGGCGCGCCTCGATCCCAGGCTCGAGCGCCGCTGGGTCGACCCGCCGCGTGCCGGCCGGCCGCGGGACGCGGGCGCCGAGGTCTCGCCGCAAGACGCTGCGGCCCTGGGCAAACCCGGCTTCGCCGAGGAGGCGCTGCCGTGGCTCGACGCCGTGCACCGCTTCGCGCTCCGGCTCACCCGCGACGCGACGCAGGCGGAGGACCTGGTGCAGGAAACGTTTCTGCGGGCCTACCGGTCCTGGGAGCAGTTCCAGCGCGGCAGCAACTGCCGGTCCTGGCTGTTCACGATCTGCCGCAACACGTTCCTGAAGGAGCGCGAGCGCACCCGCGCCCGCCGCGAGGTCTTGGAGACGGACATTCAGGGTGAGGAAAGCGATGGCTCGGTCTCCTTCATCGACCAGCGGTCGGCCGCGGCCGGATCTCCCGATGATTTCTTCAACGCCATCATCGATGACCACCTGGTCGCCGCCATCGACGCCCTGCCCGAGGATTTTCGCGAGGCGCTGATCCTGAGCGATCTGGGCGACCTCACCTATCCGGAGATCTCCCAGGTGCTGGAGATCCCGATCGGCACGGTCAAGAGCCGCCTGTTCCGGGCGCGGCGGCTGGTGCGCGAGGCGCTGCGCCCTGGCTCGAACGCGCCCGAACCCGAACCCGCTGCAGCCGAGAACCGCGATGATGAAATGTGATCAGGTGAAGGAACGTCTCTGGGCGTTCGTCGATGGCGAGCTGGCGCTCGAGGAGGAGCAGGCGGTCCGGGAGCACCTCGAGCTGTGCGGGCGCTGCTTCCCCCAGTACGACTGGCACCGCGCCTACGCCCGCTACGTGCGCAGCGTCGCCAGCCGCATGGCCGATCCCGCCGTGCGCCGGCGCGTGTTCGAGAGACTGTTGCGCGAATCGCAGAAGCCGGACACCGCACAAGGGTAGCAACTGCCTTCATCTACCCACGGGTCTTGAGGTTCCTCGAAGGGATTGACTTTGTGCCGGTATCCGTGTATATACACTCTATGACCCGGTCTCCCGTGCCTGCGACGGCCAGGATCGAGCCCGCAAAGCTGCGCGAGATGACCACGCAGTGTGCCTGCCTGAACGCACGCAAGGTCGCCCGACTGTTGTCGCAATCCTACGACGCCGCGCTTCGCCCCGTGGGAATCCGCTCGACCCAGCTGCCGCTGCTCGCCACGATTGGTTTGCGCGGCCCGCTCGCGCTCACCGAGCTTGCGGACGCGGTGGTCATCGACCGCACGACGCTCACGCGCAGCCTGGCCCTCCTGGAACGGAAGGGGTGGGTCCGGACCATTGCCGGGGCAGACCTGCGCACCCGGGAAATCAGTTTGACTCCACGGGGCCAAGATGTACTGCGGCGCGCGGTGCCGCTGTGGGACAACGCGCAGGCACGAGCCACGGCCATACTCGGAGAAGCGCGCGCCGAGCGCCTGCTCGCCGATCTGGCGACGACTGTAGACCAGATGAAGAAACCCGGCCGCGCCTCGGCCGGAGCCCGCCAGCGCTGAGGCCGCTCTTTTTTTTCGCCACTTTCGTGTATATGCACCTTTCTCGCGGGGGGTCCCTGTGATCAACGAAGAAAAGCTGCGCAGATACCTGGTCGAACAGGTGGTCAAGCTGCGCCGGACACTGGCTGATCTGACTGGCGCCGGGCAGGAGTCCGCGCAAGCAGACCGGCTGTCGCCGGATCGCTACGAGCGCGTGCAATCGGTCCTGGACGCGGTGCCGGCGTTCATTGCCTACGTGGATGCAGATGAACGCTATCGGTTTACCAACCGGCCTTACGCGCAACTGCACGGACGATCACCGGGCGACCTGAACGGGCTGCACGTCCGGGACGTGATTGGCCGGGCTGCCTACGAGCGGGCCCGTTCCAACATCGAGGCGGCCCTCAACGGCCGGGCCGTGGAGTTCGAGATTCCGTTCGGGAGCGACGCGCACGGGCAGGAGCGGCACGTACATGCGAGTTACGTCCCGGACGTTGGCGAGGACGGGTCGGTCAGCGGTTTCGTGGCTCTCGTGATCGATATCAGCGAACGGAAACGAGCGGAGCTGGCGCTTGCGGCCAGCGAGCGCCGCTGGCGCACCGTCTTTGAATCGGCTTGCGTGGGCATGGCGATCGTGGACTCCGGGGGCCGCCCTGAGCAGACGAATCCGGCGCTGCGGAGGTTCCTCGGCCGCAGTGAGGCCGAGGTGCGGACGAAGCGCATCGTTGATTTCACCTACGCGCTAGATCGCGAAGAGAGCTGCAGGCTTTTCGATGAGCTGGTCCAGGGCCAGCGAGACGACTACCGGCTGGAGCAGCGCTACCTGCGGCCGGACAACACGGTGGTGTGGGGGGACACCGCGGTGTCTGCCATTCGGGACGGCAACGGAGCGTTCGAGTATGCAGTGCCCATGGTCATGGACACGACGGCGCACAAGCAGGCCGAGCAATCTCTGCGCAAATCCGAGGCGGCGTACCGCGACCTAGTCATGCATGCGACATACGGCATCTACCGGTCGAGCCGCGATGGCAGACTGCTCACGGCCAACCCGGCTTTGGCGGAAATGCTGGGATACAGTTCCGTGGACGAGCTCTTGGCCATCGACATGGGCCGTGACCTGTACGTTGAGCCCAACGAACGGGAAACGGTTATCGCACGCCACCAGACGCAGGATATCATTCGAGACGTCGAGACCGAGTGGGAGCGGAAGGACGGGGGCAGGATCACCGTACGACTGAACGGGCGTCCGCTACGCGACGCACTCGGGGAGCTGGAGGGCTTCGAGGTGATCGCCGAAGACGTAACGGAGCGCCGGCGTCTCGAGGCGCAGCTTCGGCAGGCGCAGAAGATGGAGGCGGTCGGACGTCTCGCCGGCGGCGTCGCGCACGACTTCAACAACATCCTGACCGCCATCCTCGGCTCGGCGGGCCTCCTCCTGGCGGACCTGGCGCCGGACGACCCCCGCCGCACGGACCTCATGGACATCCGCGACGCGGCCAACCGAGCGGCCACGCTCACCCGGCAACTCCTCGCTTTCAGTCGTCGGCAGGTTCTGATCCCGCAGCGGCTCGACCTCAACGCTCTGGTCACGAACGCGCAACGATTGCTCCAGCGCGTCATCGGCGAGGACATCCACATCACGACTGTGCTCGATCCCGCCCTCGGCACCGTCGAGGCCGACCCGGGACAAGTCGAGCAGGTTCTCCTCAACCTTGCGGTGAACGCCCGTGACGCCATGCCGGACGGGGGAACGCTGAGCATCAGCACCGTGAACGTTCAACTGGAGGTGACGCACGAAGGGTGGGACTTCCAGGTAAACCCTGGGGTCTACGTGATGCTCGCGGTCACCGACACGGGCATGGGGATGGACCGCGATACGCAGGCGCACATGTTCGAACCATTCTTCACCACCAAAGACGCCGGCAAGGGAACGGGACTCGGGCTGGCGACGGTCTATGGGATCGTCAAACAGAGCGGCGGCTACATCCTGGTCGACAGCGAACCGAGCCGCGGCACGACGTTCAGCATCTACCTGCCGCGCATCGACCGAACGGCAGAGCCGCACAGCTCCGCGCCCGACGAGGCAGTCCGCGGCGGCACGGAGGTGATCTTGCTCGTAGAGGATGAGCACCTCGTGCGGCGCGCGGCGCAGCGGACGCTCGAGCGAAACGGATATACTGTTTTGACTGCGTCAGACGGAGAGGAGGCCCTGGCCATCTTCCGGCAGCACGAGGCTGACGTCGACCTGGTCCTGACCGACCTCGTCATGCCCAGGATGGGGGGCCGCCGGCTCTGTCAGATCCTGCGCCAGGAAGGAAAGACGGTGAAGTGCCTGTTCGTGAGCGGATACAGCGAAAGGGACAGGAATGAGTGCCGCATGCTCGAGCGTGAGTTCCCATTCCTCGAGAAGCCGTGGACTATCGAGAGCTTGCTGAGGAAGGTGCGCGAGGCACTGGACACAACGGCTTGACCGGATGCTCCTTTCTCGGTGCCTGCGGGCTCCAGGTTCACCGCAGCGCACCACAGGCGGCGCGAAGCCCGTAAGCGGAATCCCTATCCCCTCCTAGGAGCCCCATCAGCCGCGCGGCCCGGCCGAACAAGTACAGCTGGTACAGCTCCTTCCGGTTCGGGAAC
>JACQPS010000252.1 GCA_016207445.1 Gemmatimonadota bacterium
CGCGAAGAGCGCACGGGCGGCGTGCGCGTGATCCGGGTCGCGCCGGACGCGCCGCTGGGCGCGACCGCGCCGGCGGCGGCGACGCCTGCCCCGAGCGAGGCCGCGTCGCCGTCCAGCCTCCAGCGCGTGCTCGACACACTCGCCGGCCCCGCGCGCCTCCTCCTCGCCCCCGGCCAGTACCACCTCGCCGCGCGCGACTGGCGCGATCCCAGTTGCGGCAACTGCGAGGACCCAGCGACGCCGATCCCGGCCACGGTCGGCCTGCGCGTGAGCGGACGCGGCATCGAGATCGCGGGCGTGCACGCGGACAGCGTGGTGATTCACACCAACGCGGGCTACGGCATCCTGTTCGATCGATGCGATGGTTGCGCGCTGCGCGCCGTGACGGTGACGGGCGGGCGCCGGGACGCAGACGGCCGCGCGACCGATGGCGCCGTGGTAGTGCGCGAGAGCACGGTCGTGCTCGAGGCGTGCGCCCTGCGCGACAACCTGGGCGACTCCGCGACCATCACGCAGGTGGTCGTCGGAATCATCGGCGTCGTGGGACGCGAGGGCGCGCGCATCGATGTGCGCGGCTGCCGCATCGAGCGGAACTCGTGGGACGGCATCGCGCTCTATCATGGCGCGCGCGCGAGCATCCAGGGCAACGTGATCGATGGGGTCGACAAGGCGGCGGGCGCGCGCGTGGGTGGCGGCCGCGGCGTCGGCATCGGACTGACGTGGGATGCCGAGGCCGAGGTGGTCGGCAACCTGGTGCGGCGCTACTGGAAAGGCATCGGCGTGTTCGTGGACGCGCGCGCAGAGGTGCGGCACAACGTAGTCGAGGACGTGCTCACCTGGGGGATCGCCTACTGGGGCGCGGGCCGCGGCCGCGCCGTCGCGCGCATCCGGGAGAATGCCGTGTTCGGCACGGGCGCGTGCGGCGCCATGCTCGATCGCGCCAGCGATCCCGTGGGCGACCCCTCGGCTCCGCTCGGGGCAGGCGCCGGCGCCCCCGACGCGCCGGGCGACTTCATCGGCAACGCGATCGTGCGCACCGGGCAAAATGCGCGCTACGACTCGGGCGAGCCGTACTGCGTGCAGCGGCCGCTCGCGCGCCACGCCGTGCCCGCCGGCTTCGCGATCGAGCGCAACCTGTTCCACGACAACCGGCAACCGGGCGACGCGGCGCGCGAGCCGGAGCTGGAGCGCGCCGCCTTCGAGGCCGCGCTCGCGCCGCTGCTGAACGCGCTGCGCGCCTATCCCGCGCTCGCGGGCTCGGCGTTCCTGCGGGAGTTCGGCGGCGGGCGCTGAGGCCGCAACAGCCCGTCGGGTGGACCGGCCGGCTATCCGGCGTTCCCCAGCGGCAGCCAGAGCGTGAACGTGGACCCCTCCCCGACCACACTCTGCGCTTCGACATCACCGCCCAGCGCACGCGCGATGTCGCGCGTAATCGCGAGGCCCAGCCCGACGCCGCCACCCTCGCGGTCGAGCGCGCTCTCGACCTGCACGAACGGCGCGAAGATGGTCGCGAGCTTCTCCGCCGGGATGCCCATGCCGGTGTCGCGCACCCGGATCGCGACCCGATCCCGGTCTGAGTCGGCGTGCAGCGTGATCCGCCCGCCCCGGTCCGTGAACTTGATCGCGTTCGTGAGCAGGTTGAGCAGAGCCTGCTCGAGCTTCTCGCGATCGGCCCGGACGCGCAGCGCGGGATCGCATGGCTGGTAGGCGTACCGCAGCCCCTTCTCGCTGACCGCCGGCGAGATCGAGACCTCCAGCCCGGACAGCACGGCGTCCAGCTGCACCTCCTCCAGGCGGTACGCCACGCGTCCCGCCTCCAACCGGGCGAAGCTCAGCAGATCGTTGATGAGAGCCAGGAGGCTCTGGCAGCTGCGGCCAATGCGGTCGAGCGACTCGCGCTGCCGCTCGGTCAGCGGGCCGTGCACCTCCATCTGGAGCAGCTGGGTGTAACCCCCGATGGCGTTCAAGGGCGTGCGCAGGTCGTGGCTCATCATCGCGAGAAACTCGGACTTGGCCCGGTTCGCCGCCTCGGCCTGCAGGCGCGCGGCCTCGGCCTCGGCGCGCGCGATCTCGGCCTCGGCACGCGCGAGGCGCTCGGCCTCGTCGAGCCGCACGCGCTCGATGACGGACGCGGCGCGCTCGCCCAGCAGCTCGAGGAACGCCTGGTCATTCTCGGTAAAGGCGCGGGGCTCCACCGTGCCCACGTGCATGACGCCCACGAGGCGGCCTTCGATCAGAAGCGGAACCGTCAGGAGCGACCGCATCGACTCGCGCAGATAGGGGCTGAGGGCTTCGACCTGCGAGAGGTCGGGGAAGATCAGCGACTCCCGGCGGCTGGCCACGCGGCCCGCGATGCCCTCCCCGATCGGGATGCGAACGCCGCGCGCGGCCTCTTCCAGGATGCCGCGCGAGGCGCGCACGCTCAGATGACTGCCGTCCGGGTCGACGAGCAGGATGGTGGCTTCGTCGGTCGCGAGCAGCAGGCGAGCCTGTTCCAAGAGCTCATGCAATACCTCATCCAGCGTCGGGCGGCGCAGCACCGCCTGGGTAATGCGCCCCACCTCGTGCAGGCGCTTGGCCACGAGGTCCGCCACGGTGCGCGCGCTCTCGGCCTCTCGCGTCTTCCGCGACAGTGCGTCGTTGGCCTGCCGTAGCGCGCGCGTCCTCGCTTCCAGCAGCTCCAGCGTCCGCATGAGCTGCTCGGCCTGCGTCTCCAGCGCCGTGGCCTGGCGCTCGAGCTGATCCCGACCGCTCTCGAGCTGCTGCAGCAAGCGCGCATGCTCGATGGCCGTGGCGGCGCGGCCCCCCAGGTCTTCGATCAGGGCCAGGTCGGCGGGCCCGTAGGCGCGGCCGGACTCGGCATACACGCAGGTGAGGGCCCCGAACACCTGCCCGTGCGCGGCCAGCGGCGCGATCACGTAGGAGCGGAGACCGAGCGAGCGCAGCACCTGCAGGTGCTCCTCGTCGCGTGCAACCCCGGCGAGCACGGATTCCGGAATCTCGGCCATCAATTCGGCCTTCCCCGTCCGGATCACCCTCGGCACACCATAGTCGGTACCCGCAGCTGTGGGGTAGCGCTCGCGCAGGCGCCACGCCAGCCCGACCTTTTCCGCGTCGGAGTGCACGAGTGCCAGGGACCGGAGCGCCCCGCCTTCGGCGACGATGTCGACGGCGCACCAGTCGGCGACGGCAGGCACCGCGAGGCGGGCGAGGTTGCGCAGCGTCTCCTCGTAATCCAGCGAGGAACCGAGCACCGCGCTGGCCTCGGCCAGGAAGGCCATGCGGCGGGCGGCCGCCTGCGCCTCCGATCGCGCGGTCTGCTCGCGCGCGAGCTGGCGCGCCTGCGCGGACGCCTCCTCCAGCTCGGTCACGTCCTGTCCCGTCCCGACCATCCGAACCGGAACGCCGGACGCGTCCACGATCACCTCGCCGCTCGCCTGCAGGACGCGGATCGTGCCGTCCGGTCGCACGATGCGGTGCACGAAGGCGAACGGGCTCCGGTCCCGGTAGGCCCGCTCCACGGTGGATCGGGCCAGCTCGCGGTCGTCCGGGTGAATCCGGTCGAGAAAGCCCTGATACGTGATCGGCACCTCGCCCGGCGCCAGACCGTAGACGCGGTACATCTCGTCCGACCAGCGCACCACGTCAGCCGCGATGTCCCACTCCCAGCTGCCCAGATGCGCGAGCTCCTGCGCCTCCGACAGCCGGACCGCGAGCGCGCCGGCGCGCGCCGCCTGGTCCTCGAGCACCTTCGTCTGGATCTCCAACCGACCGGACAGCTCCGATGCGACCGCCCGCTCCCGCTCCGCGCGGCGCCGGGCGTGATGCAGCGAGCCCGTGATCAGGCTGAGGAGCGTGGCCGTCGCACCGAAGGCGCCCAGGCCGACCAGATCGTCCGCCGAGACCCTGAGCGAGTGGATCGGCGGAAACAGGAAGTAGTCCGCGGCGAATATCGAGAGAGCAACGGTGAGGAACCCCGGACCCACGCCGCCAAACCAGGACGCGGCCACGGCGGCCAGGTAGAAGAAGGCGAGTGGGGTCCTGCCGATGTGCGGTGCGGCCGCGAGGGAGGCGGCCAGGGCCAGAGCGGGGATGACGAGAGCCGCGGCGTAGCGGAGGTGCGCCGATGCCAAGCGAAAGCCGGCACGGTCGCCGGCGGCGGCGGGGGAGCCCATATGCGGCTCCGTCAATAACGAAAGGGATAAAGGCGGGGCCGGCCGGCCCCGCTATTGCCCATGCTAGCACGGCCGTGCAGGCGCCGCAATGAATACGCGCGACCTCGGGCCTATCCTCTTGGGGCTGGCACCGATGGGCGTGCGGCCCGCCGCCAGCGTCAGACCGGAACCGGCCGGGGCAGCGGCGGCGGCACGGGGCAGTCCAGCGTCTCGGCGATGGCGCGGAGGAACTCGGCCTCGGACGCGCGCACCAAGCCATCCTGACCCGCGCAGAAGGCGCAGGCCTCGAGCAGCTTGCCTCGCAGTGCCAGCGAGACGGTTTCCACGCGCGCGAGCGCCGCATCAAGAGACTCGAAGCCGATGGCGGCTGCCGGCAGCAGCTCGAGCCGGCCGAGGCTCTCGTGCAGGCGCGCGGCGCCCGCCTCGAAGGCCGCGCGCACCTCCTTCTCCTCCCGGACGCCCGCGCGCGCGACTGCCGAGAGAATGGCGGACAGGTGGACGCGCAGCGGCGGGCCCGGCCCGGCCGCGCTCGGCCGTTCCTTTCGGCCGGCGAGCTGCCGCGCCAGGACGCGCGTGAGGGCGAGCTCGAAGATGCGTACGCGCCGGTCGGCCCGCACGAGCGCATCGACCAGGGATTGGAAGGCGCGCGCCCGCTCCTCGGGCAGCGTGCGCAGCGCGGGCAGCGCCAGGTCCAGCAGCGGCAGCCTCGCGGATTCGTCCTGCCCGCGCAGGAGCGGCAGCAGCGTTTCAACGTGCTGCGGGAAGGCAGCCCCTCCGTAGCGGCGCTCGAGCTCGCGCTGCGTCGCCGCGACCGCGGGGTCCGCTTCCCGCAGCAGCGCGCACACCACGGCCTGGGCGCCCTCGCCCGTGTGCACGGCCGACTTCAACGTCTCGGGTAGCGAGTCGAGCAATCCGGCGGCGTATGCGATGTGCTCCGGCGCGGGCGCACCAATGGACCGGGAAAGCAGCGCCGCGAGCAACTCACCCGGCGCCTGCCGGCCCGCCGCGGCGGGGCCGGGCTCCACGCCCGGCCGAGGGCGGAACTCGGCGTCGACGCCCATCGGCTCCTGCTGCTCGCCCACGCGGGTCTGGTGGCGGCTGAAGTCGCCGTCGAAGGCCGGGTCCAGCCGCCGGATGCGCTGAAGCAGCGGTGGGTGTGTGTGAACCATGGTCATGAGCGTCGCGCTCTCGACGAAGTACATGTGCGACAGCTCCTCCGCCGCCGGGTGCGTGATGCGGGCGCCCACAAACATCGCGCCGACCTTCTTCAGCGCGCCGGCGAGACCGGCGGGATTGCGCGTGAACTGCACGGCGGCCGCATCGGCGAGGTGCTCGCGCTGCCGCGTCACCGCCAGCTTGATGATCCGCCCGACCAGAACGCCCAGGTACCCGACGAGGGCGAGGCCGACGCCGAGCAGCGCGAGCGGAGAGCTGCGGGTCAGGCGTCCGAGGGGGCGCTGCGCCAGAATCCGGCCGATGAGGGCAAGGAAGAGCAGGCCGTACAGCACGCCGATCAACCGGACGTTCAGGCGCATGTCCCCATTCAGGATGTGGCTGAACTCGTGGGCGACCACGCCCTGGAGCTCGTCGCGGTTCAGCCGGTCCAGGGCCCCGCGCGTCACGGCGATCACCGCGTTGTGCAGCGAGAGTCCCGCCGCGAACGCGTTGATGGCGTTCTCGTTGTCCAGCAGGTAAACGGCCGGCACGGGAGCGCCCGAGGCGATCGCCATCTCCTCCACGATGTTGAGCAGCCGCCGCTCCAGCGGGTCGCGCGTGGCCGGATCGACCGCGCGGCCACCGACCAGCGCGGCCACGGCCCCGCCCCCGTGCCGCAGCCGCCACATGCCGTACACGCTGCCACCGCCCAGAGCCAGGGCGGTCAGGAACGCCACCTGCGCGTACATGTCGGCGTGGAACGGGTGCGCGCCCGTGCCCAGAGTGTGGCCGTGGCTGTACTGGTGAAAGGCGAGGTAGACCAGGTAGCTGATGCCCAGCAGCGCGAGCCCGAACAGGAGGAGCAGTAGCTCGGTGCGGCGCCGAGCGGACGCCTGCGCCGCGAAGAAATCCAGGCGGGGTCGGGCACGGGTCGTGGGCGCGGGAACTGTGGTCGTCGCCACGGCGCGATCCGGCTCAGCCCGCGAACGAGACGCGCGGCGCCTGCCGCTCGGCGGCGGCGCTCAGCTCCCAGAATTCCGCGCGCCGGAACATGAACCAGCGGGCGACCAGATTCGACGGGAAGGTCTCGGTCGCCGTGTTGTAGAACATGACGGCGTCGTTGTACGCCTGGCGGGCGAAGGCCACGCGGTTCTCCGTGGACGTCAGCTCCTCCTGAAGCAAGAGCATGTTCTGATTGGCCTTGAGCTCCGGGTACTTCTCGACCAGCGCGAAGAAGCGGGTGAGCGTGCCCGCCAGCGCCTGCTCGGCGCCGACGAGCCCGACGATCGCGGCCGCGTCCACGGGATTACCCGCGGCGCGCTGCTCCGCGGTCACCGCGGCGGCGCGCGCGCGCGTCACGGCCTCGAGCGTATCGCGCTCGTGCGCCATGTACCCCCGCGCCGTCTCGACCAGGTTGGGGATCAAGTCGTAGCGCCGCTTGAGCTGGACGTCGATCTGCGCGAAGGCGTTGCGCACGTTGTTCTTCAGGCGGACCAGGCGGTTGTATGCGGTGACCAGGAAGACGAGGA
>JACQPS010000254.1 GCA_016207445.1 Gemmatimonadota bacterium
GAAGGAGGTCTGGGACGAGATCACGCGGCGCCTCGGCGCCGATCTCGATCCCGCCACCCGCCGCGCCAACCTGATGATCAGCGGCTGCCGCCTCGCCGAGAGCCGCGGGCGCATCCTCCGCATCGGCCCCTGCCGCATCCGCATCCTGGGCGAGACGCGCCCCTGCAACATCATGGAAGATGCGCTCCCCGGCCTAGAGGAGGCGCTGCGCGAGCCCTGGAACGGCGGCGCCTTCGGCGAGGTGCTCGAGGACGGCGAGATCGCGGTCGGCGACCCCGTGGCCTGGGTGGAGGAGCTCACGCAGAGCCGCGGAGACGCGCAGGAGCGAGTATTGCCCGCGCGTTGATTCCGCCGGCCCCGCGCCCTCGATGGCGAGGCTGGAGAGCATGGTTGTAACTGCCGATTTGGCAATCGGTTAGATGAGGAGGTGGCGCCCATGGCCGGGCACAGCAAGTGGGCGCAGATCAAGCGCAAGAAGGCCGCGACCGACGCCAAGCGCGGCCAGATGTTCACCAAGCTGATCCGCGAGATCGCGGTCGCGGCGCGCCACGGCGGCGGGGATCCGAACTTCAACCCGCGGCTGCGGCTGGCGGTGGACACCGCGAAAGCCGCGAATATGCCCCTGGACAACATCGAGCGCGCGATCAAGCGAGGCACGGGCGAGCTGGAGGGCGTGCACTTCGAGGAGGTGAGCTACGAGGGGTACGGTCCGGGCGGCGTCGCCCTCTACATCCAGACGCTCACCGACAACGTGAACCGCACGGTGGCGGAGCTGCGCCACATCCTGAGCAAGCACGGCGGCAGCCTGGGCCAGGCGGGCTCGGTGGCGTGGCAGTTCGAGCGCAAGGGCCAGGTCACCATCGACGCGAGCCGGTACGACGAGGACGCGACGCTGGTCGCGGCGCTCGAGGCCGGGGCCGAAGATCTGTCGCGCGACGGCGACCAGTACGTGGTTACCACGGACGTCGCGTCCTTCCATGCCGTGCAGCAGAAGCTGAAGCAGCAGGGGATCGAGTACAGCGAGGCCGAGCTGGCGATGGTGCCGAAGGCGAAGGTGCAGGTGGAGGGTGCTGAGGCGCACCGGCTGCTGCGGCTGCTGGACGCGCTGGATGATGCCGAGGACGTCCAGAAGGTGTACTGGAACGCGGACATCGACGAGGCGGCTTTCGCGGAGGCGGGCGCTTGATCGTACTGGGCGTGGATCCCGGCACGGCCACGACGGGATACGGCGTCGTCGCGCGCGGGCGCGACGGCGCCGTTTCGCTGCTGGAGTGCGGCGTGATCCGCACCACGCCCCGTTCTGATCTGGCCCGGCGCGTGGCCGAGATCTACGAGGGCATCGAGGAAGTGCTCACCCGGCGCACGCCCGAGATCGTCGCGGTCGAGGGCATCTTTTACAGCCGCAACGCGCGCACCGCCATGGTGCTCGGGCACGCGCGCGGCGCCGTGCTGCTGGCGGCGGCGCAGCGCGAGCTGCCCGTGGCCGAGTACTCGCCGGCCGAGGTGAAGCACGCGATCGTCGGCAGCGGCCGCGCCACCAAGGAGCAGATCCAGTTCATGGTGCAGCGGCTCTTGCGGCTGAAGGCGCCGCCGCAACCGGCGGACGCGGCGGACGCGGTCGCGATCGCGCTCTGCCACTGTTACGCGCTCGCGGCCGCGCGCCTGGCCACGCTCGCGCAGAATGATCGTGTTGGCGCCGCCGCCCGCCACCGTCCGGCCGCCGCCGGGGGCGCCGCATGATCAGCCGCATCCGCGGGAAGTTGATCCGGCGGCGGCCGGGGAGCGTAGAAGTGCTCACGCCGGGCGGCGTGGCGTACGAGGTGGAGATTCCGCTGACGGTCTTCGAGCGGCTGCCGCGCGAGGGGGCGGACGTGGAGCTGCGCACGGTTCAGATCGTGCGCGAGGACTCGGTTACGCTCTACGGCTTCCTGGACGACGACGAGCGCTCCGTCTTCGCGCGCGTGCTCAGTGCGAGCGGCGTGGGGCCGCGCCTCGCCCTGAACATGCTCTCCACGCTCGCGCCCGAGCGGCTGGTGCGCGCGATCCTCGAGCGCGACATCGCCGCGCTCCGCCAGGTGCCGGGGCTCGGCGCGAAGAAGGCGGAGAAGCTCGTGGTCGAGCTCGCGGACCGGCTGGACGACCTGGCGCTCGCCGCGGCCGGTGCGCCCGCGGAGGGTCGCGCGGCGGAGGAGGCGGTCGGCGCCTTGATCGCGCTGGGTTACTCTCCGGCAGAGGCTGCAGCGGCCGTTCGCCAGGCGCTGGCAGACGGCGGCGGGGCGGAAGGCGTCGAGCTGATCAAGGCAGCGCTGGCCGCGGTCGCGAGCGGGGCACGGGAGCGCTGACGCGACCCGCCGCTGCTGCTGCCTCGGTACCCGGCCGCGCTTGCCGCATACGCTATCGCCACGACCGCGTCGACACGAACGCGACCGTTCCCGGCCGGACCTCGACCGTGCCCAGATCCAGCTTTCGCACCTCGCCGGCGCGATTCGAGACCTGAAGCACGAGCGCGTGCGAGCCGGCCGGCAGCCGCAGGCGGGCCACCGCGACCTGGCTCGGCAGCAGGTGCCAGGAGCGCGTGTCGGCCTGCTCCAGGATCGCGGTGCCCGCGTTGGTCAGCAATCCCAGGATCTTTCCGAGCGCCTCGTTCTTCTTCCCGGCCTGTTCTTCCACGCCGCGCGTGAGCGCGAACTTGGCCGCGGCACGCGCGATGGTGCGGGCCAGGAGCTCCGTGCGTTCCGCCTCGAAGTCGCGTACGACGGCGCGGGACAGGTCGGCGAGCACGCGCGCGCGCACCGACGTCTCGCCGGCGGCGACGGTGGCCGCGCCCGGCGACGGCAGCCAGTCGCGCACATAGACGGGCCAGGCGACGCGGAGCAGGTACGAGTCGTCGTCCTCATCATCGTCGTCTGTCGCCTTCTTGCCCCCGCCGCACCCCGCGCACGCCGCTTTACTCGTGCCGGTGTCGGCGCTGGCTTTCGATTGAACGGCGGACGCGATGAAGATGGTTCGAGGCCGGCCGCCTGCGTCCGCGGCCACGGAGGCGCGCAGGATCTCGCCGAGCGCGTGCGTGGCGAGCCCGCGGGCGGCGTGGGTGCGCCGCTCGTCGTCGTCCGACTCGAAGACGCCGAGCTCGCCCGACCCCAGCACAATGATGAGCGACTGCTCCACCCGATGCGCGACGAACCCCTGCTCCAGCAGCACGATGACTTCGCCCGTGCCGTCGCTCAACGGGGCGGTGTCAGCGGCGAGCGGCAAGGTCGAGTCGGGCACGCCCGCGCTTTCGGCGAGGGCGCGGGCGTGACGGTAGGCCACCTCGGCATCCGTCCGCTCGCCCGCCGCCTCGAACACCGCGCCGGCGAACGTGCGCAGGAACAGGTGCAGCGGCCGCTGCTCCTGCGCATGCCCACCCTCTTCCAGCCGCGCGAGCAACTGGCTCAGCCGGCGAGCCTCGACCGCGGCCTCGACCGGGTTTTCCTGCTTCAGGTAATTGAGGGCGGCGTAGTAGTGGATGAAGAGGCGCTCGGTGGCGGCGGGCTGGTACGGCAGGACGCGCTCGCTGGTCAGGAACGAAGCCGCCTCGCGCGACAGGCTCCTGGTATAGCGGTCTTCCGCCAGTGTGGCCGCGCGCTCGAGCGCGCCGCCGCTCTCCTGGTACTGCCCCGCATAGTGCGCGACGATGCCGCGGTAAAGCGACCGCAGCAGCTCGTCCTCCAGCGTCGGCGCTCGCTCCGGCGTGAGGCGCTCGAGCGCCGACTCGTAGCGCTCGGCGGCGAGCAGGCTGCGCACGGCGTCGTCGGGGCGTGTGAGCCCGCTGGGGGCGACGTCATACCCCGCCAGCGCGCCGGCGCAGCCGGCGCCGGCGCCGGCGAGCGCGGCAACGACGAGCAGCCAGACGCCCCGGCGCATGAGCTCAGCGCGTGCGCCGTTCCAGGACGATGACGCGCTCCTTCGCGTAGGCGATGGCTTCCGCCAGCTTGGCATACGCCTCGCCCACGGCCTGGATCTTCTCGATCTCAAGCCGGTGCAGGAAGAGCTGGTAGCGGACGAGCGCCTCGATCGGGCGCAGCTGCTTGTCCAGCACGGTCGCGATGCGGTAGTCGATCTGCGGATCGTTCGCACGCAATACCTGCGCGCGGTCGTAGCGGTCGAGCGCCGCGTTCAGCTCGCCGCGCGCGGCCAGGTCGTCCCCCTCGCGGAGCAGCATCTCCGCGAGCTGCGTGGCGCGGCCGGCCGTGGTCGCGTCCGCCGCCTCGTTCACCACGCGCACGCCCTGCGCCTCGCGGTAGCTGTACGCGCCCACGCGGCCGTTGCGGAGCTGCACCATGGCCAGATCGCCGGCGGCATCGCGCGGCGGGTCCACGAGCGAGCGTGGCACCAGCACGGTCGCGGCGCCCGCGCGGCGGATCGTCCAGGCCTCGTCGGTCGTGCGCGTCGCGGCGAGCACCTGCGCCTCGGTCATGCCCAGCGCGACCTCGCCGCGCGCCAGCGCCTCGCACAGCGCGGGCGCGCATTCCGCCAGCGCCACGGCGGCGAGCGAGTCGCGCCGCGCGGCCGTGCCAGCCTGCTCGGCGGCTGTGTTCCCCGTCGCGGAGATCACCGCGCCGTCCGCGGCCGGAATCTTGTCGCCCTGACGGATGATGGGTTCCTCGTGCACCCGCCTGGGCGCGCTGGCGGCGGCCAGCGCCGCCAGCACCAGAATCAGCACGCGCCGCACCATGGTTCACCTCTCTGGAGTTGCCGGATGTGGGCGTAGGTACGTCATGGCGAGCCGCAGCCGGACCGTGCCGCGAGCGCACGTCCGGCGGAGCCCGCGTATGGGACAGTCGCTGGGGCGGGAAAGTTCCCTGGTTCCAGGGCAACCTTCTTCGGCGTCCCTGCGATACCGGCTGAGTGACCGGGAAAACACAGAGAGAGCGCACATTGAGGCCACCCTCTGTGCTCTCCCGGGCCCTCAGCGGGAATCGTCGGGGCGCCGAAAAGGGAGAACCTTGACGCCGCCCGCGCGGCGGGCCAGACTGAGGGAAGTGCGGGACGACGTCGCCTCCACGACCTCCTCCCGCACCTGCGGCGCCGGTCCGTCGCGACGCGCGCGCGATCCGGCGCACTCCACCCGCGCAGGAGGATCGCATGCCCGTGTACTACCATTGCAAGGCGTGCCGCGAGGATCACCTCTCCCAGGAACCCTACGCCGAGGACC
>JACQPS010000263.1 GCA_016207445.1 Gemmatimonadota bacterium
CCCGGGCGTGAGGTTCGGCGGCGGCACCAGCTTGAGGTCGCGGTCGAACAGGTCGAGCGCGACGGTCAGCTCCTGCGTTCGCGCCGGCGACGCGCGCCCACCGCCGTCGTCCCAGAAGGTCGGTGGCTCTGCGATCACCGTATCGCGATAAAGCCCGAGCTGCGCCGGCCCCGGCTCCCACGGCCGGTGCGGTGCGTTGAAGTTCAGCATTAGTAGGAACGGCCGCTGGCTCCCGCGCCGCGCATCCAGCCACGCGAGCGCGCGCTCGGTGAGGATCTCATTCGTGTAGCCGGTGTGGCGAGTCGTATCGGTCGCGGAAAGGAGCACCGGGTTGTAGTAGCTGCCCTGTCCTTCCATGACCTCGTAGCGCTCGAAGCCGGTCGGCGCGGTGCGGAGGTGCCACTTCCCGAACAGCGCCGTCTCGTACCCCGCCTCGCGCAGCACCTGTGGAAACGTCACGGCCGTGCTGTGCAGCGCCTCGCGATTGGTCATCACGCCGTTCAGGTGGCCGTACTGCCCCGTGAGGATGGCCGCGCGGCTGGGCGCGCAGATCGAGTTGGTGACGAAGGCGTTCCGGAAGAGCATGCCGGAACTGGCGAGCCGGTCGAGATTCGGCGTCGCGGGCAAATCGATCGCGTACGGCAGTAGCGCGCGGTAGGCGGAGATCGCGTGCGCGGCGTGGTCGTCGGAGAGCAGGAAGATGACGCTGGGGCGGGACTGCGCGGCGGCGGGGACATTGGTGCCGACCGTGGCCAGCAGCAACGCACACAGGGCCTCGATGGCTCTCACGCGGCCCTTCTCAGGGCGCCCCACCGAACCGACGCGATCCTCCAAGCTCAAACGGGCGGAGGGCGAAGCCTCGGAAGTCATAAAGGCTCCAAGCTATTCGGCTCGCCCGCACGCCGCCAGCATGAACGCGTCGCTCGCGTTCTCTCACCGATCTCTTACAGATCCTTTACATCACCAGCCGCGCCGCTACGCTAGATTGACTGCCGCACCAGCCCGCCCCAGCCCGCCCCGTCCCGCGAGCGCTTCGTTGCCGCCGCGGCTTCGCCGGTGCGTCGCATTCCACGGGGTGAGCTGCCATGACGTCGCACGCGGTCCACTTGCTCGTGATCGAGCGCGAGCTGTCGGTGCGGGATCTCCTGCGCGCTTTGTTTCACGCACACGGCACCGGCGTTTCCTTCGCCTCGAATCTTCCGGAAGCCTTAGCGCTGCTCGCCTCCGAGACCATCGACCTGATCGTCCTGCGCAGCGGGTTCTGGGAAGTGGAGGCGGCCAGGCTGCGCGACGAGCTGCGCCTGCGCTGGCCCGGCGTTCCGGTGGTGGTCCTGCCCGAGGTCGGCGACACGTCCGCATTGCCGCACGCGGTCGCCCAAGGCACTCAGCGCCTGGTCCGGGCACTGGTCGACTTCGCTTACTCGGCGGCATCGCTCCACCCGAGCGAGGTCGCGCTACCGCCCACACGGGAAGTCGCGGCCGAGGTCGGACGCCTCTCGGTCCAGGCGCTTCGCTGGCTGGTCCGATCCGCGGAGCGGCTGTCACCCCACACGCAGGACCGCTCGCGCCGCGCCGCCGAGTACGGCGCCTTCCTCGCCGATGCGCTGAAACAGCCCGGAGCCGACCGGCTCCAGACGGGCGGCGAGCTCTACGATATCGGCAAGCTCGCCGTGCCCGCCGCGATCCTGGGCAAGCCCGGACGGCTGAGCAGCGGCGAGCTGGCCACGGCGCAGCTCCATGCAGTGCTGGGCATGCGTATCCTGCGGCCGCTCGTCGATGACGAAACCATCCTCTCTGCGGCAACCTGGCATCACGAGCGCTGGGACGGGAGCGGCTACCCGGACGGCCTGCACGGCGACCGCATCCCCCTTCCCGCGCAGATCATGGCCGTCGCGGACCGGCTCGAGGCGCTGACCTCCCCGCGCGTATACCGGCCCGCCCTGCGCTGGGAGGACGCGGTCGCCCAGATCCGGCGGCAGGCGGGCAAGGACTTCTCGCCCGCCGTCGTCGGCGCCTTCCTCGAGATCGAGGACAGGCTGAAGAAGGTCAAGGAAAGCATTTCCCTTGTCGATTTCGCGCCCCCTCGTTCGACGCACGGGTAGAGCCTAGCTTTACCGGTCGAAACCGCACGCAAGCTCGGCTCCGAACCCGAACCGAAGGAGAGCAGCATGCGCTTCATGATGATCGTCAAGGCCGACCAGAGGTCGGAGGCGGGCATCCTGCCGACGGAGCAGGAGCTCGCGGACATGGCCAAGTACAACGAGCAGCTGGTGAAGGCGGGCGTGCTGCTCGCGGGTGAGGGACTCCAGGCGAGCTCGAAGGGCGCGCGCGTGAGGTTCTCCGCGGGCAAGCCCAGCGTGATCGACGGGCCCTTCGCCGAGTCGAAAGAGCTGATCGGCGGCTTCTGGATCATTCAGGCCAAGTCGAAGGAAGAGGCGGTCGAGTGGGCCCGGCGCGTCCCGTTCGTCGACGGCGAGATCGAGATCCGCCAGGTCTTCGAGCTGGAGGACTTCGGTCCGGGTGAGGCCGTCGAACATCACCGCCGGCTCTTCGAGCAGGTCGCGAAGCGGTAGCGAGGGCGAGCGAGCCATGAGAAACCTCATCATGTGGAACCTGGTCACGCTCGACGGCTTCTTCGAGGGGCCGAAGAAGTGGGACCTGGGTTTTCACGAGTACGTCTGGGGCGATGAGCTGGAGCGGTATGCCATCGAGCAGGTGAAGTCCGCCGATCTGCTCCTGTTCGGCCGCGTGACCTACGAGGGGATGGCCGCCTACTGGCCCTCGGCGACCGGCGAGGTCGCCGAGATCATGAACAGCATCCCCAAGCTCGTGTTCTCGAACACGCTCGGCAGAGCCGAATGGAACAACACGAGACTCGTAAGGGGACGCGCCGAGGAGGAAGTCGCCAGGCTGAAGCAGCAGCCCGGGAAAGATATTCTGGTGTTCGGCAGCGCCGATCTGTCGGCGTCGCTCATGCGCCACGGCCTGTTCGACGAGTACCGGCTCTGCATGGTCCCCGTTGTGCTCGGCGGCGGCACTCCCCTGTTCAGGCCCGGCCCGAAGAGACTCGAGATGGAGCTTCTGGACGCGAGGCCGTTGACGTCGGGTGGCGTGATCCTTCGCTACCGCCCGGACGGAAAGCGGGACTGACGCGCCTGCACCAACGCGTCCTCGCTACGCCGGCTGCAGCGCGCGGCACCGCTCGAGCAGCCGGGCGTCGCCGAGGCGCTCCGCCCAGGCCTCGAACCCGCTCCCGGGGCCGCGCCAGCGCAGCTCGTCCACGTCCTGCAAGAGCCGCGCGTCGGTGCGGAGCGTCGCCAGCTTCTTGAACAGCAGCGCCAGATCCCGGCTCTCCCCGAGCACGCCGGGTGGGAAGCTCTCGATGCTTCCGTGCCGGTTCAGCAGCCGCGCCGCCGTGACCGCGCCGATGCCCGGAATGCCGGGATAGCCGTCCGCGGCGTCGCCCACGAGCGCGAGGAAATCGGGAATCAGAGCCGGCTCCACCCCGAACTTCTCGCGCACGCCCTGCGCGTCGCGGACCTTCTGGCTCCTGCGATCGACCTGCACGACGCGATCACCGCGAACGCACTGCGCCAGGTCCTTGTCAGGTGTCCAGATGCAGACCTGCCGGACGCGCGGGTCCGCCTCCGCTAACCGGGCCGCGGAGGCGAGCCCGTCATCCGCCTCCAGCTCGACCATCGGCCACACCGCCACTCCCATGGCCGCGAGCGCCTCTTCCAGCGGGTGGAACTGCGCGAGCAGCGCCGGCTCGATGCCATCGCCCGTCTTGTAGCCCGGCCAGAGGTCGTTCCGGAACGACTCGATCACGTGGTCCGTCGCCACGCCCAGGTGCGTCGCGCCCGCTTCGACCATCTGCAGCACGGTGCGCAACACGCCGATGACCGCGCCGAAGGGCGGGTCCGCCTCCTTGTGGAAGCGGCGCAGCCCGTAGAAGTGGCGGAACAGCTCGTAGGTGCCGTCCAACAGATGAACGATCACGAGGCGCCTTGATCGGGGGATCGGGTCAGACGATCTACACAGCCGCCGCCCGGCAGTTCCCGGTCGTCAGACCGGCAGTGCCCGGTTGTCGATCTCGCCTCCCCTCGTTCGACGCATCATTGGAGGTTAGCTTTCAACCAACGCGAAAGGAGAGGCACCATGCGCTTCATGATCCTGGTCAAGGCCACAAAGGACTCCGAGGCGGGCGTCATGCCGCCGGAGTCGCTCTTCGCCGAAATGGCGACGTACCACGAGGAGCTCGCCAAGGCCGGTGTGCTGCTCGATGCCTCCGGCCTCCAGCCCAGCTCGAAGGGCTTTCGCATCCGGTACTCCGGCGGGAAGCGCACCGTGACCGACGGGCCTTTCACCGAAACCAAGGAGCTGGTCGCCGGCTACACGCTCATCCAGGTGAAGTCGAGGGAAGAGGCGCTGGAGTGGGCCCGGCGCTTCCCCAACCCCCACCTGCAGGACGGCGATATCGAGGTGCGCCAGCTGTACGAGCTGGAGGACTTCGGACCCAGCGAGGCGATCGATCGCTTCCGCGAGCTGGGCGTCGGGACGGAGAAGTAGCGGCGGCGACGCGGCGAGACGGCGACGCGGGGAGACGGCGACGCGGCGAGACGGCGACGCGGCGAAACCCCTGAGCGATGCCCTCCGACACGCATCGAGCGATCGAAGCCGTCTGGCGCATCGAGTCGGCGAGGCTCATCGCCGGGCTCGCCCGTATCGTGCGCGACGTCGGCCTCGCCGAGGACCTGGCGCAGGACGCGCTCGTGGCCGCGCTCGAGCGCTGGCCGGAGTCGGGC
>JACQPS010000264.1 GCA_016207445.1 Gemmatimonadota bacterium
AGCCACTTCCACACCTACGACGGCTCGCGCAAGAACGACCTGCGCGTCGCGCAGGTGCTCGACTGGCTCTCGCTCCCGCCCGAGCGGCGGCCGCACTTCATCACGCTGTACTTCTCGGACGTGGACAACGCCGGGCACGACCACGGTCCCGATTCAGGGGAGGTCGAGCGCGCCGCCCGGCTCGCCGACCGGCTGCTGCGCCGGCTGCTCGATGGGATCGCGGCGTTGCCCCACGGCGACCGCGTGCACGTCGTCGTCGTCTCCGACCATGGCATGGCCAAGGCGGGGCCCGACGGCCGCATCTTTCTCGACGACGTGATCGAGCTGGATGGCGTGCGCGTGCTCGAGTCGGGCGCCGTCGCTTCGCTCTGGTTCGACGACGCCGCCCGCATCGCGCCGGCCGTCGCGACGTTGCGCGGGCGGCTGAAGCATGTGGCGGTGTACCGGCCGGGCGAGATGCCCGAGCGGCTGCACCTGGACGGCAACGCGCGCGTCGGCCATATCCTGCTCGTGGCGGAGGAAGGCTTCCTGGTCGGCGCCCGCGCCTCGCTCCGCAACCCGGCTCCGGGGCAGCACGGCTACGAACCCCGCGACGAGTCCATGCACGGGATCTTTCTGGCGCTGGGGCCGCGCATCCGGCCGGGCGCGCGGGTGCCGTCTTTCGAGAGTGTGCACGTCTACCCGCTCCTGGCCCGTTTGCTGGACCTGGACCCGGTCCCCGGTGTCGACGCGCGGCTCGATCCGCTCGCGGCCATCCTGCGATAGCAGCATGGTGACGGCTCCCTTGCCCGACGGCGGCGGGCCGGCGCCCTACGCAACGCGCGGCGACGACCTCGCGCTCGTGCTCACGGGCGGCGGCGCGCGCGCGGCCTACCAGGTGGGGTTCCTGCGCTGCCTCGCCCGCCGCTACCCGGACCTGCGCATTCCCATCCTCGTCGGCGTGTCGGCGGGCGCCGTGAACATCGCGCACCTCGCCGCGCACCCCGGAACGCTTCCGGAAGCCGTAGCGGACCTGACCGACATCTGGGTGAACCTGGAGCCGCGCAACGTGTTCCGCGTGGACTCGCCGTCGCTGCTCCTGAACGCGTTGCGCTGGCTCGGCCGCCTCACGCTCGGCGGAGCGATGCACGGACCCCAGGTGCGAGGGCTGGTGGACACCAGGCCGCTGCGCGACCTGCTGCGCCGGTTGTGGGCGCCCGAGGGGCGCATCACCGGGATCGCGGAGAACCTGGAGCGCGGGCGCATCAAGGCGGTGGCCGTGAGCGCGACCAACTACAGCACCGGTCAGTCGGTGGTCTGGGTGCAGGGTCGCGACATCCAGCCGTGGACCCGGCCGAAGCGGACCAGCGAGCGGACCGAGATCGGCATCGAGCACGTCATGGCTTCCTCCGCGCTTCCGCTCTTCTTCCCCGCCGTTAGCATCGGCGACTGCTGGTACGGCGACGGCGGCATCCGCCTGACCGCGCCGCTCTCGCCCGCGCTGCACCTGGGCGCCGGCCGGATCCTCGCGATCTCGACGCGCTACGAGCGCTCCGATGTCGAGGCCGCGCGCCCGAGCACGACCGGATACCCGCCGCCCGCCCAGGTCTTCGGCGTGCTGCTCAATGCGATCTTTCTCGACCTCATCGACGAGGACGCGCTCCGCCTGCGCACGCTCAACCACCTGCTCGAGGACCGGCCGCAAGCCGCCCGCGCAGGACTGCGCCGCGTCGAGCTCATGGTCCTGCGCCCCTCGGTCGACCTGGGCCGGCTCGTGTCCGAGTACGAGGCCCGCCTCCCGCGCGGCTTCCGCTGGTTCACGCGCGGCCTGGGCACGCGCGAGACCACGAGCCCCGACATCCTCAGCCTGGTCATGTTCCAGCGCGACTACCTGCGCCGCCTCATCGAGATCGGCGAGGCCGACGCCGAGGCGCGCGCCGCCGAGCTCGAGGCCTTTCTGGCCGCGCCGGTGCCGGCGCGCTGACGCACTCTATGAGCCCATGATGCGCCGCTCGGCGCTGGCGCTGATCCTCCCATTCCTGCTGGCGCTGCCTCCCTCCACCGCGCCCGCCCAACAACCCTACGACCTCCTGGTTCGCGGCGGCCGCGTGCTGGATGGCACCGGGGCCCCCTGGGTTCGCGCGGACGTGGCGATCACCGGCGACCGCATCGTGGCCGTCGGCCGCTTGCCCGATGCGGCGGCACGGCGCGTGATCGATGCGTCCGGATTGCGCGTGGCTCCCGGTTTCATCGACGTGCACTCCCACGCAGGCTCGGCGCTGAGCGACTCCACACTCGCCGGCGCATGGCCCCTGCTCGCGCAGGGCATCACGACCATCGTGGTGAACCCGGACGGCGGCGGACCCGTGGACCTGACGAAGCAGCGGGCCGCGATCGAGGCGCGGCGCCCGGGCGTGAACGTGGTCCCGCTCATCGGGCACGGCGCGGTGCGCCGCGACGTGCTGGCCATGGAGGACCGCGCGCCTACGGCGGTGGAGCTCGCGCGCATGCAGGCGCTCGTGCGCGCCGCCATGGAACAGGGCGCGTTCGGCCTGTCCTCCGGGCTGTACTACGCGCCCGGCAGCTACGCGCAGACGGAAGAGGTGATCGAGCTGGCGAAGGTCGCCGCCGA
>JACQPS010000260.1 GCA_016207445.1 Gemmatimonadota bacterium
ACCGCCGGCTGATCCATGTTCGAACCGCGAAACCCGCGCTCGCCGCGGGCGACTACGAACCGCAGAGCACCAGGGGTCAGGGGTCAGGGGTCAGGGGTCAGCCTGGGGTTTCCTCACCCGCGACCGCCGAGGATGCGGCCGTGGCCTACTTGCGGCGCGTGGACGGACAAACCGTGCTGGTCGTGGCCAACCTCGGCGCGCGCAGCCTCGGGGGTGTGAGAGTTTCGTCCGAGGATGCCGTGCTGCCGGCGGGGCGCTACGCCGTCCGGCCGATCTTTGGCGGCGCACGCGCGAGCACGCTGCGCGTTGAGAATGATCGTCGGCTGCGCGACTGGAGTCCGGTCGCCGTCCTGCAGCCGCGCGAGGTGTACGTGCTGGAGCTTTCCCCAACTGACGGAGGGGCCAGGGTCAGGGAGCAGCAATGGGTTCCCTGATCCCTGACCCCTGACCCCTGATCCCTGCGTGCACAGCCACGATGCCGCCGGTCAGCGTCTCCCATTCCACGTCGCGGAAGCCGGCCGCGCGCATCCTGTCCGCGAGTGCCGCCGGCGCGGGGAACTCCAGCACGGACGCCGGCAGATACGCGTACGCGCTGCGGTGGCGCGAGACCAGACGGCCCAGCCAAGGCAGAACGCGGCGGAAGTAGAAGAGATACAGGGACCGGAACGGGGGCCACGTCGGCGTCGTGAACTCGAGCACGACCAGGGGCGCGCCCGGCTTCACCACGCGCGCGAGCTCGCGCAGCCCGTCGTCCAGGTCCGCCAGGTTGCGCACGCCGAAGCCGACGAGCGCAGCTTCGAAGGTCGCGTCCACGAACGGGAGCCGGAGCGCGTCGGCGCAGACGGGGTCGATCGGCGCCGTCGTCGCCTTGTGCGCGCCTGTGCGCAGCATGGCGAGCGCGAAGTCACTGGCCGCGATGCGCCCACGAAACGCCGGTTGCCGCGCGAGCGCGAGACCGAGATCCAGCGTGCCGGCGCAGGCATCCAGGAACCACCCGGGGGCAGGGCGGTGCTGCAGCAGCCGCTCGACGGCAATGCGGCGCCAGCGCCGGTCCTGATTCAAGCTGAGCAGATGGTTGAGCAGATCGTAGCGGGGCGCGATCGCGTCGAACATGCGGCGCACCGCGCTCGCCTTCTGCTCCCGTGGCGGCAGGGTTTTCAGGCCGGCCCCCATCGCGCAAGTGATCGTCTGGCTGTAAATTGGGGGATCGAACGTAGCCCCGCCCGGGCCATGGATCAAGCCCGATGCCTGAAACCACGCGCGCCGCGGCCCCGTAGGGATCGCAGAGACGCTCGGGGGGCGGAGGCCGTGGATCGCTCCGCCGCGTCCGGGGAGCGGTCCCAGCAACCGAACCCGCCGCGGCCGGTCGATCCGCAGCGGCGCGACCCGTGGATTACCGGAACCTCAGCGACCAGGACGTCGTCGCCCACGCCCGCCAGGGGCGGGAGGCTGCCTTTCGTGAGCTGGTCGGCCGCTACGAGCGGCCGATCTTTTCCTTGATTTTCCGGCTGGTGCGCGACCGGGAGAAGTCCGAGGATCTGGCGCAGGAAACGTTCATCAAGGTCCTGAACGCGCTGGACCGCTACGACCCCGCCTTCAAGTTCAGCTCCTGGATCTTCAAGATCGCGCACAACACGGCGCTGGATCAGCTGCGCCGCCGCGCGCCCGATACCCTGTCGCTGGACGGCTCACCTCACGCGCGCGCGCCCGACGAGATCGAGAGCAGCGCGATCCAGGCCGTGGCCGAAGAGGAGACGCCCGAGGAGTACGCGTCCAGCCAGGAGGTCGGCCGCGAGCTGGAGCGCGCGCTCGGCACGCTGCGGACGGAGTACCGCACGGCCATCGTGCTCTGGCACGTGGAAGGGCGGCCGTACGAGGAGATCGCCGAGATCATGGACGTGCCGCTGGGCACGGTCAAAACCTACATCCACCGGGCGCGCCACGAGTTACGGGAAAAGCTCGCCCACCTGCGCTGCTGAAACCCGCAGCCGCCCGGGCGCGTAAGGATTTGTGGACCCGTTCGATGGGAGAAACAACTTGCCGGATTTGACGATGCACCCCACACCGGACCGATTCGAGGCCTACGTCGAAGGCACGCTCGCTGCCGGCGACCGCGCGGTGCTCGAGTCGCACCTGGTCACCTGCGGCCGCTGCCAGGCCGAGGTGGAGGAGTGGCGGGCGCTCTTTACGGGTCTGGCCGCGCTGCCCCGGTTCGCGCCGGCGCCCGGCTTCATGGAGCGGGTGCTGGCGGGCGTGCAGGTGCGCGAGCCGTGGGCGGTGCGCGCCGCAGCCTGGGTCCGGCGGCTGGTTCCGCGCACGACGCGGGGCTGGGCGCTGGCCGCGGCCTTCCTCGCGCTGCCCGTGATCACGAGCGCGGGCGCGCTCGGCTGGCTGCTCACGCGCCCCATGCTCACGCTCCAGGGACTGTGGCTGTTCACGCGCGATCGCGTGGG
This sequence comes from Gemmatimonadota bacterium, assembly GCA_016207445.1. Lineage (GTDB taxonomy): Bacteria > Gemmatimonadota > Gemmatimonadetes > Longimicrobiales > RSA9 > JACQPS01. Next base: position 2,454 of record JACQPS010000260.1, read on the forward strand.
CGACGCGGTGGCGACGCTCGTCGGCCGCAGCGCCGGCGCGCTGGTCGAGACGCCGCTGACCTCGTGGCTGGTGGAAGCCGCGGCCCGGCTCCAGGGCACCGGCCTCTCCGACCTGGGCGCCGCCGCGGCCGTGTTCGGCACAATGAGCGTGGTCTCGGCCTGGATCCTTTACCAGTATTTGCTGCACACTCCGACGCGGAAGATCTTCCATGCCAGCTTTTCCTTCTGATCTGCGGCGGCCGGGTCTGATCGGCCTGGCCGCGCTCCTGTTCCAGACCGCGCCGCTCGCCGGTCAGGCGACGCCGCCGGCGCCGACGCCACCGGCCGCCCCGCCCGCGGTCGCGCCCGCGGCTGCGCCGCAGGCGAGCCTCCAGCGCATCCTCTCCAGCGAGATCTCGATCTCCCGGACGGAGGCGGAGCTCGAGCTCGGGCTGGCCGACGGCCGCTCGCTCGAGCTCGCGCTGCGCAACGGGCGCATCGAGGTGGACGGTGATGAGATCGGCACGTATCGGCGCGGCGACGCGCTCGACCGCTCGTGGCGCGAGCTGCTGAGCCGGGCCATGGACGCGCACTCCGACGAGCTGCCGGCGCTGCTCGCCGCGTGGACGTCGCCGGACGCGAGCGGGGCCACGCTGGATTCGACGCTCGACGCGGCCCTCGCTGGAACCGGTCTGACCGGCGGCGTGACGGGTCGCCTGGACGAGCTGCAGGACGACATCTCCTCGCAGGTCGACCGCATCCGCTCCGAGGTCGAACGCGAGGTGCGGCGCGAGCTCGAGAGCAAGCTGCGCTCCGAGCTGCGCCAGGAGATGGGATTCAACGGGCGCGGCGCCGCCTGGACGCGACCGTTCCGCAACATCATGAAGGGCGTCGGCAACATCATTGGGACCCTGGCATTGTACGCGGTGCTGGTCGGGCTCGGCTTCGCGGCCGTCTTCTTCGGCCGGAAGTACCTGGAGGGGGTGTCGGATACGGCGCGCTACGCGACGCTCCGCTCCTGGGCGGTGGGCCTGGCCGCCTCCTTCCTGGTCGTGCCCGTCTTCGTGCTGGGCGTGATCGTGCTGGCCGTCTCGATCGTCGGCATTCCGGCGCTGCTCGCCTGGGTGCCGCTCTTCCCGCTGGCGTTCGTGCTGGCCCTGGTCTTCGGCTATCTCGCCGTCGGCCACGCCGCGGGCGAGGCGCTGGCCGAGCGGCGCTTCTACGGCGGTGAGTGGTTCAAGCACGCGAACTCGTACTATTACATCCTGACCGGGATGGCGCTGCTGCAGGGGCTTCACCTGGCGGCCCACGTCGTAGAGATGGCCGGCCCCTGGCTGCGGATCATTTACGGCCTGCTCGTCTTCCTAACCATCGCTCTCACCTGGCTGGTTCTGACCATCGGCCTGGGCGCCGTGCTCATCTCGCGCGGCGGCACGCGGCCCGTGGCGGCGCCGGTCGCCGCCGGCGCCGACGTCGGCTCCGAGTTCGCGGAGGAGTCGCGTGTTTGAGCGGCGCACCGGCCTGATCGTGGGCTTGCTGCTGGTGGCCTGCGCGCCAGCGGCGGCCCAGGACATCCGCACCCTCACCTCGCTGCGGCAGCGGCAGGGAGAGGAGCGGCTGGAAGTCGACGTGGAGTACGGCGCCGGGCGGCTCAGCCTCGAGCCGGCCGCGCGCGGGCTGCTCTACCGTGCCACCATGCGCTATGATGCGAATGCATTCCGCCCCGTGATCGAGTACCGCAGCGGGCATCTCGAGCTCGGTATGAAGGGGTCCAGGAACCTGCGCGGCAAGCACAGGGCGAGCCGTCTCCAGCTCGCCCTCGGCCCGGACGTGCCCCTCGACCTGAGCATTTCGTTCGGCGCGGGCCAGGCCGACCTGGAGCTGGGCGGCCTGCGCCTGCGGGAGGCCGATATTTCGACGGGCGCGAGCGAAACTTCGCTCCGCTTCTCCCGGCCCAACGCCGAGCGCGGGCGCAGCCTGCGGCTGCACGTGGGCGCGGCCGAGTTCCACGCCTACCAGCTGGGCAACGCGAACTTCGAGCGGGTGGAGTTCGAGGGCGGCGTGGGCGACATCCTGCTCGATTTCACGGGCGACTGGCGCGGCGACATGGCCGCCAATATCGATATGGGCCTGGGCGCGCTCACGCTGCGGCTGCCGCACGGCCTGGGCGTCCGCGTCACCAAGGACACGTTCCTGTCCTCGTTCACCGCGCATGGGCTGGTCAAACGCGGCGAGTCCTACTACTCCGAAAACTGGGACTCGGCCCGGCACCGGCTCACCATCAACATCGACGCCGCGCTCGGCTCGATCGACATTACCTGGGTGGCCGGCGACGGCGCCGTCTGACGCCGCCGCGCGTTCCGCCCGTTCGCCGGCGCCCCCGGCGGAGAAAGAGAGGCCCCCCGATGCTCGCGACCCTCGTGACCTTTCTGCTGGTCGGCCTGGTCGCCCTGATCGCGATCGGCATCATCCTCGCGATCGTGGGCGCCGTCTTCTCGCTCACGCTCTCACTGGCAGGGTTCGTGCTCTTCAAGCTCGTGCCCATCGTGCTGCTGGGCTATCTGATCGTCCGCTTCCTCGCGCCGCGCTCCAAGCGGCTGGCGGGCGTGGAGCGGAAGTGGCTCGAAGGAGAGTGAGCGGAGCGTATGCGCGTCCTCCTGGAAGGCGAGCAGCGGCTCCGCCTCCAGGGAGGAGGCGGTGAGCTGGAGATCCAGTCCCTCGATCCGCAGGTCCATTTCTCTCCCCTTCACATGCTGGCGGCGTCGCTGGCCTCCTGCACGTACGCCGTGCTCTACGCCTGGGGCGCGCAGGCCAGGCTCGATACCGACGCGCTCGAGATCGGCGTGACCTGGGAGTACGTCGAGGATCCCTATCGCGTGGGCAGCTTCGACATGGAGATCCGGTGGCCGGGGCTGTCCCAGGCGAGGCGCGCGGCCGCGCTGCGCGTGGCCGAGTACTGCACGGTCGAGCAGACGTTGAAGCAGCCGCCCCGGATCGAGACGAGGGTGCAGACGGAAGAGGGGCGGCAGGCGGCGGATTAGGGATCAGGGAGCAGGGATCAGGGGCCAGGGATTAGAAAGTCGCTGAACCCTGACCCCTGGCCCCTGATGCCTTGGCTTACTTCACCTCGACCGCCGCCCCGCGCCCCACCCCCAGCCGCTCCGCCGCGCTACCGTCCCGCACCGAGATCTCGAGCAATCCCGCCGAGCCGACCAGCGCGAGCGCCTCACCCGGTACGACGTCCGAGTAGGTCCGCCGCACGGCCCCCACGGTGTCCTGCCCCACGCGGACGGCCGCGCCGCCCGCACACCACTCCCCGGGGATGTTCGTGATCAGGTTGCCGAAGCGGTCGACGTGCACGACCTCGCCGTGGATGGAGTCGGCTTCCCGCGATGGCGGCGGCACCTGAAAAAGCAGGGGATCCCTCACTGCCGGGCCGAGGTCGGCGACCGGCAGGCCGCGGGCGAGGTGGGCGGCAGCCGGCGCGAAGACGTCGCGGCCATGGAAGGTGGCCGAGACGGGCTCCCGCAGGTGGCGGCGGTCCTCGATCGAGACGAGCGCGGCCGGCGGCGCCTCGTCGAAGACGCGCGTGAGCACGCCGTTGTCCGGCGCGAGCAGCAGGCGCCCATCGCAGCTCGCGGCGAGCGCGCGCCGCTCGCTCCCCACGCCGGGGTCCACGACGGCCACATGCACCGTTCCCGCCGGGTAGAGCCGCCAGTAGCGGGCGAGGGTCCAGGCCGCGGCGCGCACGTCGCCCGGCGGGAGGTCGTGGGCGACGTCGTCCACGACCGCTTCCGGCGCGATGGACGCGATCACGCCTTTCATCGCGCCGACGTAGCCGTCAGCCGTGCCGAAGTCGGTGAGCAGGGTGATCCGGGTCACGCTCCCTCACGCCAGGCGATCGCCTCGAGGACGGCGTCCAGCACCCGCACGAGGTCGGGCCCGGCAGCCGCCGACACGGACTCGCCGCCCCGGCGCGGCACATCCACGCCCAGGCGGCGAAAGACGGCGAGGGTCTCGGGGTAGTCGCGCACGACCACGTGCAGCGGCAGGGCCGCCAGCCGATCGCGCGTGGGCAGGCTCACGCGCGCGCGCCCACCGTCCCCTCCAGCGCGCCCGCCAGCCGCTCGCCGATATCGCGGAACGCGTGGCCTGCGGGCGAGTCGGCGGCGTGCAGCGCGGTGGGCCGGCCGCTGTCGCCCGCCTCGCGCACCCGCGGGTCGAGCGGGATCGCGCCCAGGAACGGCACACCCATCTCCTCGGCCAGGCGCCGTCCGCCGCCGCGGCCGAAGATGTCGACCTGCTCGCCGCAATGCGGGCAGGCGAAGCCGCTCATGTTCTCGATCACACCCAGGATCTTCGTGCGCACCCGCTCGAACATGCGGATCGCGCGGCGCACATCGCTGGTCGAGACCTCCTGCGGCGTGGTCACCATGACCGCGCCCGCGAGGTCGATGGTCTGCACGAGAGAGAGCTGCGCATCGCCGGTGCCGGGCGGCATGTCCACCACCAGGTAGTCCAGCTCACCCCAGGCGACCTGCTCCAGGAACTGGCGCAGGATGCCCGAGATGAGCGGCCCGCGCATGATGGCGGGCTGCTCCTCATCCAGCAGGAAGCCGAGGCTCATGAGCCGGACGCCCTGCGCCTCGAGCGGGACGATCTTCTCCGCGCCTCGTGCACCCGTCACGCCCGGCCGCCGCCGCTCCCCGAACATGAGCGGGATATCGGGCCCGTAGATGTCCGCGTCCAGCAGCCCGATCCGCCGGCCGCTCACGGCCAGCGCGGCGGCGATGTTGGCGGCCACCGTGGACTTGCCCACGCCTCCCTTGCCGGAGCTCACGGCGAACACGTGCGCCACGCCCGGAATCGGATTCGCACCCGGCGTCGGCGCCGGGACCGAGTGCGGCTGGAGCCGCCGCTGCGGCCGCGACGTGGTCGTCGGCGCCTGCGGCAGCTTCACGTCGATTTTCGCGCGCGTCACGCCCTCGACCGCCTCGACCGCCGCGCGCGCCTCGCGCACCAGCGTGCCCGCGTCCTCCGGCCGCAAGGTGAACTGGAAGCGCACCTGGCCCTCCGCGTCCACCTCCAGATCTTTCACCTGCCCCGAGGCGACGACATCTTGGGCGTCGCTGCGCCTCACGCCCATGAGTGCGGCCGTCACCCGCCGGAGCAGCTCCTCTCGATTCACCGCCATGCGACCTCGCGTTCTATGCAAACGGCCGGCACCCCGGGGGGCGCCGGCCGTCCCAGGGAATTCCCCCGCGCGCCTCAGTGCGCCTGGACCTCCCGAACCTGCGGCACCGCCAGCATGACCCGTCGCTCGATGCCCTGCTTCAGCGTCACCGTGGAGATCGGACACGACTCGCAGACGCCGACCAGCCGCAGCTGAACCACGCCGCTGACCTCGTCGAAGTCGATGAACTCGACGTCACCGCCGTCCAGCCGGAGGGCGGGGCGGATCTCGCCCAGCACCTCCTCGATTTTTTCCCGCGGCGTCATAACGGGCCCGTCTCCCCGGGGTTGCCTTGCCATTTTCGGCGAATCTACCGGGTCGGGATACCCCACGTCAACGCAGGGGTTTCGCCGTTCGTCGTACCGCCGTTCGTGGTACCGCCTTTCGTGGTACCGCCTTTCGTGGTACCGCCTTTCGTGGTACCGCCTTTCGTGGTACCGCCTTTCGTGGTACCGAATTTCAGAAGTCACAGCCGTTCGGCAATGGACTTCATCTG
>JACQPS010000261.1 GCA_016207445.1 Gemmatimonadota bacterium
CCCAGCGTCACTTCGGCAGTGGTGCCGGTGCGCAGGGTGACCTGCTGCGGTGTGGTGGTGTGGGTCTGGCGCTCGTCGCGCGCGGTGATGGTGACCGTCTGACGCGCGGGGGAGGTGATGAGGAACTGGCGGTGGCCGTTCGCCTCGACGGTGCCGAGCGCGCGTGCGCCGGTGCCATCGTCATAGGACACCACCATGCTGTGGGGCATGGGGTTGTGCACCATGAGCGCGTAGGCGGGTCCGGGTTCGGATTCGACCGCTACCGGTCGGGCACATGCCGCGAGCACGAGGGCGGCGGCCGCGAGGCAAGACGGCACGGCATGCGAGCGGTGCATGAGGCAGCTCCTTTGGTTGGAGTTCGGCGCGGGGCCGCTGCAGGAATCGTGCAAGGCGCGGCACGGGTGGAGGATTAGCGGAAGGAAGGGCAGGCGTATTATTCTGCAGGCGACGCCCGATCCCGCTCCCGATCCCCATGCCCGAGCCCCGCATGCTGCTGCCTCGGCGTCCTGGTGCGGGATCGGGATGAGGACAGGGATCGGGATTTTCAGGGAATTCCCATGGCACCGGTTTCCCTCCAGCAGCTACTGGATGAGCGCTGCCGTTCGGGGACGCTGTGCGAGCGTCTCGAGGACGGGGCGGTGCGGTGCTACGCCTGCGGTCACCGCTGCCTGATCAGGCCCGGCCGCCGCGGGATCTGCAAGGTGCGTTACAACGAGGCAGGAGAACTGCGCGTCCCGTACGGGTACGTTGCGGCGCTGCAATGCGATCCGGTGGAGAAGAAGCCTTTCTTCCACGTGCTGCCGGGGACGGACGCTCTCACCTTCGGTATGCTCGGCTGCGACTTTCACTGCTCGTATTGCCAGAACTGGGTGACGAGCCAGGCGCTACGCGACGAAGCGGCGGGGGTGGCTCCCACGGAAGCGAGCGCGGACGGGCTGGTGGCGCTCGCCGAGGAGCGGGGCGCGGGCGTCGTCGCCTCATCCTACAACGAGCCGCTCATCACCGCGGAGTGGGCGGTCGACGTGTTTCGGGCGGCCCGAGAGCGCGGCTTTCTGACCGCCTTCATCTCGAACGGCAACGCCACGCCCGAGGTGCTGGACTACCTTCGTCCCTGGACCGACTGCTACAAGATCGACCTCAAGTCCATGAACGACCGGAGTTACCGGCGGCTGGGCGGAGTGCTACAGCACGTGCTGGACGCGATCCGCATGGTGTACGAGCGCGGCTTCTGGATCGAGGTCGTCACGCTGGTGATCCCCGGCTTCAACGATTCGGCCGCGGAACTGCGGCATGCGGCTGAAACCATCGCCTCGGTCTCCCGCGACATCCCGTGGCACGTCACGGCGTTTCACCAGGATTACCGCATGACCGACCCGCGCAACACGAGCGCGGCCGACCTGGTGCGCGCGGCCGCGATCGGCGCGGAGGCGGGACTGCGCTTCGTCTACGCGGGCAACCTGCCGGGGCAGGTCGGGAGGTGGGAGAACACGTACTGCCCGCATTGCGGCGGGCTCCTCATCGAGCGCACGGGCTACGCCCTGCTCCAGCAGCGGATCGGCGAGGACGGCGGCTGTCCCGACTGCGGCAGCACGATTCCCGGCCTCTGGTCGTGCTCGCGCTCGGAGCGCACCCTCCGGCGGCTGCGGGTTTACCGTTCGGTTCGTCCTCTTCTCTGAGCTATCCGCAAGATCAGTCGAAGGTGACGCTCCGGGCCGTGTCGGGCGTCGGCAGACTTCCCGTCATCAGCTCGATCAGCGCCGCCATCTCCTCGCCGATCGAGTGCAACCGGTCCTTCACCGACAGTACGTTCGCGTAATCGAAGTACGCGTTGACCGAGTCCTCCGACCCTGCGTACTGCTCGAGGATCATCCGGTCGAGCTGCTCGCGCAGGTGAGTCAGGATGTGCGCCATGACACGCTCGAGCCGCTGCTGCTCCGCGAGCGTCGTCAGCAGCATGTCACCCCGCAGCCGTGGCATCAGCCACTCGATCTCCGCCACCACGGCCGGCGGAGCGGCAACCGCCGCACCTCCCTCGGCCGCGTGCGCCACGACGCGACCGGCCCCCGCCGCCAGTGCGGTCAACTCCTCGTAGCTGCAGTACAGGATCACGGTCCACTGCCTCCGACGGGTCATCCGGTCCCGACTTTGGTATGCCTCTGCCACCCTCCTGGTTCCGCAAGGTGCGGACCGGGCTGCTCCGGCCGCCCGTCGCGTGTTTGCGGCGCCGTTTCGCCACGTGCGCTGCATGCTAACCGCCGAGTTTCCAACGTATTGTGCGCGGATCCAGAACGTCCGTTTGCGCCGCGCCCCAGCCGGTTGGATGGGCCCAGCGTCGCGGCCCGCTACTTCTTGCCGGGCGGTACCAACTCTTTCCCGCAGTTACCGGCGCAGCAGCCAGGGCGCGAGCCAGAGTCCGGCGATCACGTCGATGGCAGTGTGAGCCAGGATGGATGGCAGCAGGCTCCCCGAAAGGACAAAGGGCAGCGTGAGCACGAGCCCGAGGACGGCCGCGCGCACGGTGCCGGGTGTTCCCTGGTAGGCGTGCAACATGCCGAACACGGCGGCGGCGAGAAGTGCTGCGGGAACGATGGCGCCCATCGCACGCGCGAGGGCCGGGACGAGGAACCCCCGAAAGACCAGCTCCTCGCCGATGCCGGCGGAGAGCGCCAGCGCGGCGAACGTAAGCCGCTCGGATCGCGTCCTGGGAAGGATGTAGCCGAGCAGCTCGGACTCGCGCACGCGCAGCGCTCGTCCGATCGCGAGCACGGCCAGGCCTGCGCCGATCGCGCCGCCGGTCCATCCGGCCAGGGAAAGCGGAGGCGGCAGCAGCAGTCCGAGCGTGCGCGTCGTGAAGCCGGCGGCCAGCGCCGCGCCGGTCGTGAGGGCAGCGAGCAACCAGAGCGCAGCCGCCGACGCGAGATAGAGGGCCGAGCGCGGCACGCGCCCGGGCACGTCCGCCGCGGCCGCAGACTGGCCCAGCACACCGGCAGGCAGTCCGGCGAGGAGCAGGACGAGCGCGGCGCGGGCGGGCCAGCGCAGCTCGGCGGCGGCGAGCCACGTGATCGCTGCCGCCGCGATGCTCCCACTCACCACCCACCGACTGGTCGGTCTCATGCAGTTCGGAATCGGCAGCGCGTGGGAACCCTCGAGCAGTTGCGCCACCCTCAGCGGCGGTGGCCGCGCATCAGACGGTCCCGCAATGGCCGGGCGACGGCGAACAGCGCCAGGCCTACGAGGCATCCGGCGACGACGTCGATGGCGTAATGGTAGCCTCCGTAGACGGCGCCCAACCCGAGGGCCAGCGCGGCCGGCGCGATGATCGGAAACGCCCCGCGCAGGTGCCGCCACGCGAGCGCAGTCTGGATCGTGGCAATCGCCACATGAGACGATGGGAACGCCGCTCCCTGGCTCGCGCCCGCCGTCAGCACGAAGTGCGTCAACTGATACAACGGCCCGCGCGCGAGCTCGTGGTTGGGCGGCGGAAACACGTACCACGGCCCCTGCACGGGAAAGTAGATGAAAACCAGATAGTGCACGAAGTATGTCAGCATTACCCCGAACAGTGCCTCGCGGAAGGCATCGCGCCGGCCGCGCAGATAGAGGACCAGCGGCGGAACGTAAATGATCGGGTAGTAGGACAAGTAACCCGCGTGCAGCACCTCCGAGACCGGCAGCGCCGGCACGGCGGCGGCGAACGCCTGGCTCGGCTGCATGCCGAACAGCGTCTGCTCCCACCCCTGGACCAGAGCATCGAAGTAGCGCCCGCCGTGCACGGCCTGGTTCAGCAGCGGCAGCTCCGCATAGAGCGCCGGGATGAGCAGGAGCGGGTACCAGTCGCGCACCATGGCGTGGTGGTTGCCAACCCGGCCGGGGACGCCGCTCGCGGCCCAGAAAGCCAGCGCGGCCGCCATCAGGTGAAGAGGCAGGAGCAGCAGCCAGTTCGACGGCCGCTGCGGGAACAGGAGTGCCGCGCCGGATGCGAGCGCGTAGGCGCCGAAGAGGACAGCCATGGGCCGGCGGCTCACGGCCACGGCGTCGCCCGCCACCTTGGGCGGGCCGGTCGCGCCGCCCGCCGCCGAGCGCAAAGTTCCGGTCGCGTCGCCTGCCGCGCTCACACCGCCTTCTCGTAGACCCGGTAGGTCTTGTAGACGTGCGCACCCATGCGCTCCAGCCCGCGCCGCATCTCCCAGTTGTCCTCCAGGATCCACGAGCATTCGCCGTGGGGGTAGCCGAGGCGCGGCCCCTCCTGGAAGATGCGCAGGTAGAGCATCGCGTCGATGCCCATGCGACGGAACCCGGGTTTCAGCCCGAGCGTGAGCACGCGCGCCGCGTCGATCTTGCGCGCGTGCCACAGCAGCTTCAGCAGCCCGAACGGCCAGAGCCGCCCGTTGATGTGCCGGAGCGCTTGATGCAAGTCCGGCAGTGCCACGGCGAAGCCGACCGCCTCGTCCGCCACTTCCGCGATCGGGCACAGCTCCGGCTTGAGCACGGGGCGGAGCTGCTTGGCCAGATACCGGATCTCCGCCTCCGACAGCGGCACGAATCCCCAGTTCTGCTCCCACGCGCTGTTGTAGATGTCCTGCACGGTCCGCACTTCCTGCGCGAAGTGCCGCATGTCCAGCGGCCGCAAGCGGACCTTCTGCTGCTCCTGTAGCCGCGCCACGCCCCGCACCAGTCGCTGCGGCGGCTCGGGGCCCTCGAGCCAGTAGGCCAGCAGGTCCTTCGATTTGACGTATCCCGCGCGCGTGAGCAGCCCCGGGTAGTACGGCCGCGTGTGACTCATCAGGATGGCCGGCGCATGCTCGAACCCATCGAGGAGCACGCCCGGTGAAGCAAACTCGTCGTTGGTCGAGAAATTCATCGGGCCGCGGATGTGCTCCATGCCGCGGGCCCGCACCCAGGTCTCGGCGACCTCGAGCAACGTGCGGGCGACGTCGTCGTCCTCCGCGCTCTCGAAGAAGCCGAAGAAGCCGGCCTTCTCACGCTGGAACTCGACGTGCCGGTGGTTCACGATGGCCGCGATCCGCCCCACGACCGCGCCGCCGCGGCGGGCCAGCAGGTACTCGACATCCGCGTGCTGATGGAATGGGTGGCGCCGTCGATCCAGGACGCGCTTCAGATCGGAGAGCAGCGGCGGCACCCAGGCGCGGTCGCCTGCGTACAGCCGCCACGGCAGCTGGAGGAACTCCTTCAGGTCTTTTCGGCTGCGGACCGGCGCGACCTGGACCCGCGCGCCGGCGCAGGTCATATCAGCGCCATGTGTCGCCCGACCTGCGCGAAGGCCTCGAGCACATGGTCGATCTGCTCCTCGGTGTGCGTCGCCATGAGCGAGATTCGCAGCCGGCAGGAGTTGTCGGGCACGGCGGGAGGCGTGACGGGGTTGGTGAATACGCCGGCGTCGAACAGCGCTTTCCAGAAGATGAAGGTATCCTCGAGCTCCCCGACCAGGACCGGGATGACCGGCGTCTCGCTCTTGCCGGTATCGTAGCCGAGGCTCTTCAGCCCCTCCTGCATGCGGCGCGTGTTGGACCAGAGCGCCTCGCGCCGCTCCGGCTCCTCCTCGATGACCTCGAGCGCAGCCAGCACGGTGGCCACCGAGGCGGGCGGCATGCTCGCGCTGAAGATGAGCGAGCGGGCGTGGTGCTTCAGGTAGTGGATCACGGGCTCGGGGCCCGCGATCACCCCGCCGATCGATGCGAGCGACTTCGAGAAGGTGGCCATGATCAGGTCCACCCTGTGCTCGAGCCCGAAGTGCTGCGCGGTCCCGCCGCCCCGCTCGCCCAGTACGCCGAACGCGTGCGCGTCGTCGACCATGACCTGCGCGCCGTAGAACTCGGCCAGCGCGAGCAGGGCGGGCAAATCGCAGATGTCGCCCTCCATGGAGAAGATGCCGTCGGTCACGATCAGCTTGCCGGCATCCGCGGGGGCACGGGCGAGCTGCCGCTCGAGCGTCGCCAGCTCTCCGTGCGGGTAGCGGTGCACCGTGCCGTACGCCAGGCGCGCGCCGTCCACGATGCTCGCGTGGTTCAGCTTGTCCAGAAAGAGATGGTCGTCGCGCCCGATCAACGTGGCGATCACGCCCAGGTTAGTCTGGTAGCCGGTGCTGAAGACGAGCGCGGCCTCCTGGCCCAGGAAACGGGCGAGCCGCTCCTCCAGCTCTTCGTGCAGGTCCAGCGTGCCATTGAGAAAGCGACTGCCGGTACAGCCGCTGCCGTATCGGCGCAGCGCAGCCTCGGCCGCCGCCAGCACCTTGGGGTGGTGCGTGAGGCCCAGATAGTTGTTCGAACCCACCATGACTTTGCGCTGGCCGTGGATCACGACCTCGGTGTCGTAGGAAGCCTCGATGGGGACGAAGTAGGGATAGAAGCCGGCCGCCTGGATCTCACGGGCCCGGGTGAAGCGGTCGCATTTCTCGAACAGACTCATGTCCGTGTCCTCACAACCAGCCCTGGGCGCGGTACCAGGCCGCGGTCTCGGCGAGGCCCTCGGGCAGCGCGATCTGCGCCTCGAACCCGAGGTCCCGCTTCGCGGCTTCCGTCTCGCACAGCCAGCCGGGAGCCAGAAGCTCCCGGGCCTTGTCGCGGTCGAAGATGGTCGCGCGGCCGGCAAGAGCGCTCGCCAGCTCGGTGGCGGCGGCCGCGCCCCGGACCAGCGCCGGCGGCACGCGCACGACGCGGGCGGATCGTCCGAGCGCGTGCGCGATCGCGCGCGCCACCTCCACCCACACGTACGGCCGAGGATGCGCGACGTGGTACACCCCGGCCGCTTGCTGCACCGTTGCCGCGCGGGCCAGCGACTCCGCAAGGTCCCGCGCATGCACGAGCTGGATCGGCCGATCCGGCCCGCCGGGCACCGGAAGAAGCCCGCGCGCCGCCAGCCGAAAGAACGTATACAGGTCGCGGTCTCTCGGCCCGTACACGGCCGGGGCCCGCATGATGACGACCTCGAGTCGACCCGCCGCGGCGAGACACGCCTGCTCACCGGCGAGCTTGCTGCGCCCGTAGGCGGTCAGCGGCCGCGGTGCATCGGCGGTCGTCACCGGGTGGCCATTACGACTGGGCCCCACCGCCGCGAGCGAGCTCAGGTAGACCAGACGGCGCGGCCGTGGGTTCGCGGCCAGAATGGCCTGCACCAGGGCCCGCGTACCCTGGTGGTTCGTCCGCTCGAATTCCGCGGGCGTCCTGGCCCGGGTCAGCGCAGCGAGGTGGAGAACGACGTCGGCGCCCTCGATCGCACGGGCCAGCGAGCTCGGATCCTCGAGCCCGCCGGTGCGGAGCTCGACCGCGAGCTCGCGCGCCAGCCGAACGTCGCTGGTCGGCCGGACTAGGACCCGGAGCGGGGCGCCTCGAGCAGCCAGAGCTTGCAGGGTATGCGACCCGACGAAGCCCGTCGCGCCCGTGATCAGGATGCGCGTAGCCCCCGCCACCGGACCGCCTGTAAGGTGCGTGGCGCACCCGAAAAAGGCAATGCTCCGCGCGCCAGAACCCCGCGTGGGGCCAGCCTTGCCCCGCGCACGAGGCACGCCCAAGTTACGCAAAATGCTGGCATACCGCCCAGCTGGAAGATGAAGCCGCTACGGATTCGGAGCTTCAGCGAGCGGCTCGCGGGCGGCCTCACGGCCCAGGATGTCGCGGTGGCTCGCGAGATCGAAGCGCTTTGAGGGGCGGCAAGTTAGCCGGGGGGCAGCCCCCCGTCAACCGGGAGCGATTATGGCGGAGCGGTGGGCACTGATCCTGGGCGCGTCCAGCGGCTTCGGCGAGGCCGCGGTGCGAGCGCTCGCGGCGGCCGGCCACCCCATCTTCGGCGTGCACCTGGACCGGCGCGCGACGCTCGGCCACGTCGAAGAGATTCTGGGCGATCTCGAGAGGAGCCGCCGCCGCGCGAAGTTCTTCAACATCAACGCGGCGGATGCGGAGAAGCGCGACGCCGCCCTCGATGAGATGAAGCAGCTGCTCGGCCCCGGCGAAGACATCGGGGTGCTGCTCCACTCCCTCGCCTTCGGCACCCTGCGGCCCTACACCGGCGACGATGCGCTCAGCGAGGCGCAGATGGACATGACGCTGCGCGTGATGGCCCACACCCTCGTGGACTGGACGCAGGGGCTGCTGCGCCGGAGCATGATGGGCCAGGGGGGCCGCATCTTCGCCATGACCTCCTCCGGCTCGACGCGCGTCATTCCCACCTATGGCGCGGTGAGCGCCGCGAAGTGCGCGCTCGAATCGCATTGCCGCCAGCTCGCCTACGAGCTGGCGCCGCTCGGCATCACGGTCAACGCGCTGCGCGGCGGCGTCACGGATACGCCCGCGCTGCGGAAGATCCCCGGGCACGAGAAGCTGATCGAGGTGGCGCAGCGCCGTAACCCGCACGGACGCCTGACTCGCCCCGAGGACGTGGCGCGCGCCCTCGTGGCCCTCTCCAGCCCCGACACCCACTGGGTCACCGGGAACGTGATCAACGTGGACGGCGGCGAGGAGATCACGGGCTGAGGCTGCGGGCGAGCTCGTGCTCGATCTGTGTCAACGCATGGTCGAGCTGCCGCTCGGTGATCACGAGCGGCGGCGAGAATGCGAGCACGTTCGCCGCGGGCCCCTCGGACAGCAGCAGGATCCCCCGCCGCAACGCCGCCAGCACGAGGCGCCCCGCCAGCTCGCTCGCGGGCGCGCGTGAGGCGCGGTCGGCCACCAGCTCGACGCCCTGCAGGAGCCCGACACCCCGCACTTCGCCGACGGCCGCGTAGCGCGCGACCCAGTCGTCCAGCCGCTCTCGCAGACGGCGGCCCAGCCTGCCGGCGCGCTCGACGAGATCCCGCTCTGAGATTTCCTCCAGGTGGGCCAGCGCGGCCGCGCACGCGACCGGGTTGCCCAGGAACGTGCTGGTGTGGATCGCCTCACCGGTAGAGGGCGGCCATGCCTGCATGACCCCCGGCGTCCCCACCACGGCGCTGAGCGGGAGCCCGCCGCCGAGCGCCTTTCCCACCACGAGCAGGTCGGGCGTCACGCCCTCGTGCTCGCAGGCGAACCAGCGGCCGGTCCGTCCGAACCCCGTGTAAACTTCGTCGAAGACGAGAACGGCCCCGAGCCGGTCGCACAACTCGCGCAGGCCGCGCAGAAATCCCGGGGGCGGGACGACGATGCCGCCCCGGCCCTGGATCGGCTCGACCAGCACCGCACCGATGCGCGCGCCGGCGGGCGTGCGCTCGAGCAGGTTGCGAACCGCGTCGAGCGAGCCGGCCAGCGGGTCGCCGCCGCCCTGCCAGCGGTACGGGTGCGGGTAGGGCGCGAACAGAATCCCCTGATAGAGCTGCTCGCGGAACGGCTCGCGGAAGTGCGGCCCCCAGGTCGCCGCCAGCGCGCCGTAGCTGAGGCCGTGGTAGGCGCCGGTGAAGGCGACGACGCCCGCTCGCCCCGTTCGGAGCACCGCCGTCTTCAGTGCGGCCTCCACCGCTTCGGCGCCGGATCCGGCCAGGATCGAGATGCGCAGGTCGCCCGGTGCGAGCTCGGCGAGCCGCTCGAGCAGCCGCACCTTGATCTCGGCGGGGTGCACGTCCCCGAGCGCATGCGGCAGGCGCCGCACCTGTTCCGCGACCGCGTCCGCCACGCGCGGGTTCGCGTGTCCCGCGGCGGCGACCGCGAAGCCGCCGGTGAGGTCGAGGAAGGTGTTGCCGTCGGCGTCGCGCACGGCCGCGCCGCGGGCCTCCACCCAGAAGATCGGCCAGTCGTCCGCGATCCGCGTCAGGTTGCGCGACTCGACCGCGCGCAGTCGCCGCCCCAGTGCGCGGGATGCCGGGCCCGGCACATCGGTGACGAGCCGGGGCAACTCGTCGCCGAGCAGAGAGCCTTCATTACGTGTCATGCGCCGGCTCCCGCGCCGCGAGCGCGCGACTGGACCGTGGATTGCACGCCTGGGTCGATGGATCCCACGCGCGGCCGCAATATCGGGCTCGCGGCAGCGGCGCGCTACGACTCGGGAGGACGCAATGCCCGGAAGGCAGATGGAGGGCGACAACCGCTTTCGTCGCAAGCAGGCGCGCGAGGCGCGCAAGCGAGGGGAGCTGCCGAGCGACCGGGGCGCCACATTCGGCGCATCCAAGCAGCGGCATCACGTTTCGGATGACGCCGAGCACCAGCACAAGATCGAAACGATCCGGGAGGGGAAGCAGAAGGTGATCCGGGAGAACCACCCGGCGATACGGCCGCGTAGCCACCGGCCCGAGCACCCGATGACCCGCCACAAGCATCTGTAGGCAGTGGTCGCGGCCGCGCCCGCCGGGTCATGCCGAATGATGAGCCGCACGCCCGGTCGCGGCGGTGGCGAGCCGCGCGCCTGGTCGCGGGCGATGAGCAGGGCGCCTATCCGCGGCGCGTGATGAGCAGCGCGGCCGCGGCACCGATCACCGCACCCGCGAGCACGCCGAGCACCAGGATGGCCGCCCGACTGCGCGGCCCGGCGGCTTCTGGCTCCAGGGGCGGTCGTCCCGCACCCTCCCAGTGATGTTCCGCCTCGGCCTCGCGCTCGCCGGCGTCCCGCGCGCCGATTTCCTCCGGCGTTTCGGCCATGCCTGCCTCCTTCGCACAAGCCAAGCTGTGCAAGATAGGCGTCTCGGAATCCGGTTACCAGACCGCGAGGCACGTCGGTTGCACTTCTCGGTCACCATGGGAACGGGTCGAAGGTTCGGCTTCGAGAGGCGCAGCGGCAGGCGAGCGACCGCGCTGCTGCTCTGGGCGCTCCTCGCGCTGGCCGCCTGTGACTCGCAGGGAGTCCGGCTCAGTGCGCTGCTCGGCGCTGCGCCCGCCGAGCTGGCTCTGCGGGAGGACGCGGCCGGCCCTGCTCCGAGAGGCGAAACGCGCACGCCGCGCCGCGCTCCGGCTCCGCCCACGCGCCCGGATGAGATCTACTACGATCTGACCGTGTTCGAGTGGTACCGTCGCGGCGAGCCGCTGCGCTACGACGGCCGCAGCTATCAACCGCAGGGCATGCCCCGCCTGATCTCCCTGCGGCAGCTCCGGCGGGCGGGCGAGTTCGGCGGCGTCACCTTCTACGTGGGCGCGGCGGACTCCACGTCGCACTCCATCCTGTACGTGCCGGTCTTCGATCGCTACTGGCAGCCGTTCGCGCTGCAGGCGGGCGGCAGCGCGGCTCCGTAAACCGAAGCAGCCCCACTGGCTGGCGCGCCGCCGGCTTTCCGCTATGATTCGCGCATGGCGCCGATCTACACGCGGACAGGCGATGCGGGCGAGACGGGGCTCTTCGGCGGAGGGCGTGTTCCCAAGGCGCATCCGCGCGTGGAAGCGTACGGCGAAGTGGACGAGCTCAATGCGGCGCTGGGCTGGGTCGCCGCCGTCACCGACGATGCGGAATTGCGCAGCCGCCTCGCGCGGATTCAGGCCGACCTGTTCGCGATCGGCGCTCACCTCGCCACGCCAGACGCGGCGCCCGGCCGCAAGCGCCCCGAGCTCCCGCCGCTGCCCGAGGAGCGCGTTCCCGAATTCGAGCGTTGGATCGACGAGGCGACGTCGCAGCTGCCCGAGCTGCGCGTGTTCATCCTTCCCGGCGGCTCGCCGGCCGGGGCGGCCCTGCACCTCGCCCGTACGATCTGCCGGCGCGCGGAGCGGCGC
Source organism: Gemmatimonadota bacterium (assembly GCA_016207445.1). Classification (GTDB taxonomy): domain Bacteria; phylum Gemmatimonadota; class Gemmatimonadetes; order Longimicrobiales; family RSA9; genus JACQPS01. The sequence goes on from JACQPS010000261.1 coordinate 11,616, forward strand.
GTCGTGGCGCTCGCGCGCGCGGAAGCCGTCCAGCCGTCGGTGCTCGCGTACCTGAACCGGCTGTCCGATCTGCTGTTCGTCCTGGCGCGCGTGGCGAACCGCCGCGCCGGCGTGGACGAAATCACCTGGGAGTCGGCGCACCGAGGGTGAGCGAGGAGAACCGGGCCGAGGCGATGGCCCACCGCGTGGAGCGGGCTTGCTTGCGGGCGCGGTTCGACGCCGCCGGCGTCGCTCTCGTGGTGACGGCCTACCGCCTCGCGATCGCGCGACGCACCCTTGCCTTTCCCGACCCGCAGCACCCGGAATTCCTGCACCCCGGCCGGACCGCCCTGATCCTGCTCGAGGATCTCGGCGCACGGGATCCCGTGCTGCCGGCCGCGGCCGCGGTCTGCGACACGCTGCGTCCCGAACTGGGCCTGCCGCTCGAGCAGGTCGAAGCTGCCCTCGGTCCGGAGGCGCGCCGCCTCGCGCAGGCGGTCCCGGCGCCCGCGAGCGCCGGCGACCGGCTGGCCGAGCTGCTGGTGAGCGCGGATGGGCCCGTGCGCCTCATCGCGCTGTCGGAGCGCCTGGATCACGCCCGTCATCTGCACCTCGGCGAAAGCGCCGGGTGGCACGGGTGGCACCGTGAGACCTGCGAGCTGTACCTGCCCGTGGCCGAGCGGACGCACCCCACTCTCGCACGCCGCTATCGCTGGTGGTGCCGAATGTTCCGCCGGCGATTCCTCGATGCGCAGCCGGTGACGGGATCGTAAAAGCAACACCGTTGGTGTGCCCCTTGCGAGCGGGCAATCCGGTTCGCACTATTTGCGGTCGTTCACGACCGCTGTGGAGGTTGGTAGATGCCGTACATCATCAGCGAGCCGTGTATCGGTGTGAAGGACGCGAGCTGTGTGGAGGTCTGCCCCGTGGACTGCATCTACGAGGGCGACGACCAGTACTACATCCACCCCGACGAGTGCATCGACTGCGGCGCCTGCGAACCCGAGTGCCCCGTCACCGCCATCTTCCCGGACACGGACGTCCCGCCCGAGTGGACCAACTACGTCGAGAAAAACCGGGCGCACTTTTGATCCGCCGAACCGCCGCGCTGGCGACTTGCGCGCTGCTCGCCGCGTGCGCATCCGCCGGCCGCCCGCCGGATGCGCTTGCCGACCCGCGCGGCGAGATCACGGCCATGCTGGTCGGCTCCGCGGAGGCCTGGAACCGGGGCGACCTCGACGCGTTCCTGGACGATTACCTGGCCTCGCCCGAGCCTACCTTCGCCGGCGGTGCCGGCGTGATCCGGGGCGTCGACCAGATCCGGGAGCGCTACCTCCGCGGCTACTGGAGCACGGGTCGGCCCCGGGACGCGCTCCGCTTCGAGGCGGTGGAGGTGCAGGCGTTGGGAAGCCAACATGCGCTCGCACACGGCCGCTACGTGCTGACGGATCCGGCGACGGCGGCCGTGCGGGCGACCGGCTACTTCTCGCTCGTGCTGCGCCGCACGCCGGACGGCTGGAAGATCCTCCACGACCACTCCTCGGCCGCACCCTAGCGGCGAGACAGGGCGGCCGGAATACAAACGCGCCCGCCCCCTCCACCGGGGCAGGCGCGTTTCGCCGCCAGGTGTATCCGCGCGTTTGCTACAACCCGGCCGCGCGAATCGCGTCCAGCGACTTCTCCGCGGGGAGCGTCTCACCCGACGGGACCTGGTCCGGGTCCGGCCGGTCCTGCTTGCTTCGGGTGAGGAGGAGGCTCGCCGCGATGGCCGCTATGGCCAGGAGACTGACACCCAAGGTGCGAATAGGGCCTCCCGCGCTGGGGTATGGATGTGCGCACCCGAGAGTGGGCGCCGCTGGCGGGCGCAGGTTCCATGCCGCCTCGCCAGCCTTGAAGAACCTAATGTTTTGCGGCAACTTGTGCCATAGAGTGAACGCCTGAGCGTGTCAATGCGTGACGGGTGTGGCCCGCCCGCCACAGCTCGAACCGCTGCCGCCTGCGTCCGGTTCCGCGCGTGGTGATCCTCGAGTCCATGGAGCGAGCGCGCCGGCGCGCCGAGGAGGTACTCTTCCACCAGCCGAGTGTGGAGGGGATCCTCGCGCGTCGCGAAGCCCGCCGGTCGCGGCCCGCGGACGCCGGGCTGGCGATCGCGCTCGCCGGCGAGCTGAAGGCGGCCCAATCCCAGGACGGAAGCTGGGGTGGGAACCTGCTGCGCTCGGCGCAGGCGCTGCTGCGCCTGCGGGATCTCGAGCCCGGCGCGGCCGCCGCGGCTTCGGCGGTGAGCCGCGGTCTGAGCTGGCTGCGCGGCCGCCAGGGAGCGCCCGGGCGGTACGGCGACGGCTGCGACCCCTCGGCGCACGGCGTCGGCGTCTGCCATCATTTTCTGGCCGGCTTCTTCGCACCCTGCCCACCGGAGGATACGCTCGCCGCGATTCGGCTGGATTGCGGCGCGCCGGTGGAAGGCGAGCCCGACACCCGCGCGGCGGTATCGTGCGTGGCGCTGCGCGCGCTGCTGGCCTGGGGCGAGTGGGGATCGGAGCTCAGCCTGCACGTCGACGGTCTCTGCCGCATCGCCGGGCTTTGGCGCCGTTGGGCGGAGGGGCTGCTGTCGCCCCCCGCGCACCTGACGGTGGTGCGCGCGCTGCTGGACGCGCCGGCGAGCGCGCAACGGGAGACCGCGGCCCGACACGGGCTCGGTCTCATGCTACGGGCGCAGCGGGCGGACGGCACATGGCCCGACGTCGACGTCTTCCTGGTGCTGGACGTGCTGCACGCGGCACAGGCGAGCCAGCACGACGACAACCGGATGGGGGACGCGGTGCGGCGCGCGGCGGGGTTGCTCGCCGTGTCCCAGCAGGAGGACGGCTCCTGGGGGTCGGAGGACATGCCGCGCCGGACGCTCATCGGGTGGCGTGCTCTCCGCGCCGCGATGCTCGCCGGCTGAGCCAGACATCGGCTTTCCGTCACCGACCAGCTCGATCATGCGCAAGCCCTGCGGGCTGGCACCTACGGTCGCGCTGCTCCTGGCGGGGTGCGCGCTCGAGCCCCACCCCGCGGACCTGATCCTGCGCGGCGGCGTGGTGTGGACAGGTGTCCCGGGCGCCGCGCCCGTCGAGGCGCTCGCCGTGCGAGGCGGCCGCATCATCGCCATCGGGAGCGACGCCGACGTCCGCCGGTTCCTGGGCCCGACCACCCGCCGGATCGAGCTGCGCGGCCGGCTCGTGGTTCCCGGCTTCCAGGACGACCACACGCACTTCCTCTCCGGCGGCTTCCAGCTCGGGCAGATCGATCTGCGCGACGCGCGTACGCCGGCCGAGTTCGCGCGCCGCATTGCGGAGTTCGCGCGCACGCTCCCGAAGGAACAATGGATCGTCGGCGGCGACTGGGATCACGAGCTCTGGCCCCGCGCCCCGCTACCGCGCCGCGCATGGATCGATTCGCTCACACCTGATCACCCCGTATGGGTCACCCGCCTGGACGGGCACATGTCGCTGGCGAACAGCCGTGCGCTGCGCCTGGCCGGCGTGACGCGCGCAACGCCGGTCCCGCCCGGCGGCGTCATCGTACGGGACTCGCGCACGGGCGAGCTCACGGGCGTGCTCAAGGACGCGGCGCAGTCGCTGGTCGAGCGCGTGATCCCGCCCGCCAGCAACGCGGAGCGCGATCAGGCCTTCGGCCGTGCTCAGGCGCACGCGCTCGCGCGCGGCGTCACCATGATCCACGACATGGGCAGCTGGGCCGACCTCCAGACCTACCGCCGCGCCCGCCAGGCCGGTGAGCTCGAGCTCCGCATCTACGCCTTCGTGCCGCTCGCGACCTGGGAGCTGCTGCGGGATTTCGTGGCGCGCGAAGGCACCGGCGACTCGCGCCTCAAGTGGGGCGGGCTCAAGGGATACGTCGACGGCTCGCTCGGCTCGAGCACCGCGTGGTTCTACGAGCCCTACCGCGACGATCCAAGCACCTCCGGGATCACGGTGACGGATACGGCGGCGCTGCGCCGCTGGATCGCGGGCGCGGATGCGGCCGGCCTGCACGTCGCCGTGCACGCGATCGGCGAGCGCGCCAACGACTGGCTGCTCGACACCTACGCCGCCGTCATCCGGCAAAACGGGGCGCGCGACCGCCGCTTTCGCAGCGAGCACGCGCAGCACCTCACTCCGGCCGCCCTCCGCCGCTTCGCCGAGCTCGGCGTACTCCCCTCCATGCAGCCCTACCACGCCATCGACGACGGGCGCTGGGCCGAGAAGCGCATCGGCCGGGAGCGCATCCAGCGCACCTACGCGTTCCGGTCTCTGCTGGACAGCGAGGCGGGTCTCATGTTCGGAAGCGACTGGACGGTCGCGCCCATCGATCCGCTCCTCGGCATCTACGCCGCGGTCAGCCGCCGCACCCTCGACGGCGCC
>JACQPS010000255.1 GCA_016207445.1 Gemmatimonadota bacterium
CCGTCTGGGCCGGTACCGCGGGCTGCGCGGCCCCGGGTTCTTCACCGTCGTTCCGGTCATCGACCGCGTGAGCTACCATATCGACCAGCGCATCCGCACGACGGCGTTCGGCGCGGAGTCGTGCCTGACCAAAGACACGGTCCCCGTCGACGTGGACGCCATTGCCTTCTGGGTGGTCTACGACGCCGAGCGCGCGGCGCTCGAGGTGCAGGACTACCAGCAGGCGGTCGTGCTCGCGGCGCAGACGGCGCTGCGCGATGCGATCGGCAAGCACGACCTGGCCGAGCTGATCCAGACGCGCAAGGAGCTGGGCCGGGGGCTGCAAGAGACGCTCGACCGCAAGATGCACGATTGGGGAATCCAGGTGCAGTCGGTCGAGATCCGGGACGTGGTCATTCCCAAGGCGCTGGAGGAGGCGATGTCGCGGCAGGCTCAGGCGGAGCGGGAGCGGCAGGCCCGCATCATCCTGGGCACCGCGGAGACCGAGATCGCCTCCAAGTTCGTGGAGGCGGCCGAGCGCTACAGCAGTAATCCCGTGGCGCTCAACCTGCGCGCGATGAACATGCTCTACGAGAGCATCGTGAAGCGCGGCTCGCTGATGGTGGTGCCATCGGCCCTGGCCGACTCGCTGAACCTGGCCGGTGTGCTCGGTGTGGCGGGCGCGGCCAGCGCCGCAGGCCGCGCACCGCCGCCCGGGGCGCCGGCCGCCGAGCCGCCGGAGCCGCGCCAGCCGGAAACCGACTTCGCGCCCGCGCGCGGCGACTAGCCGTTCGGACTTCTTCCGGAGCATCAGCATGCGAACATCTTCGATGGCACTCGCGGGGCTCCTGGCGTTTGCGGCCGCACCCGCTCTGGCGCAGACGCCGCCGCAGCAGGCGACGCCGGCGTCGTCCCCGCCACTCGAGGTCGGCGCGACCGCGCCGGACTTCGCGCTGCCCGGCGCCACCCGCTTCGGCGTGCTGAAGGAGCCCGTGCGGCTCAGCGACTTCAAGGGGAAGGCGGTCGTGCTCGCCTTCTTCTTCAAGGCACGAACCCGGGGCTGAACGATCCAGATGCGGGCGTACCGGGATCAGTACGCCGAGATCTTCAACAGCGGACGGGGCGTGGTCGTGATCGCGATCAGCGCCGACCCGGTGGAGGAATTGGCCTCCTGGGCGCGCGACGAGGAGTTCCCCCATCTCTTCGCGAGCGACCAGGACACCGGGGTCGGAAAGATGTACGGCGCGCTGGCCAGCCGCCCGGGGCTCACGAACCGGAACCTGTTCGTGGTCGGGCCGGACGGAAAGATCGCCTACCGCGCGGTGCCGTTCCGGGAGATCGATCCGATGGCCTACAAAGAGCTCGGGGAGGCGGTGAAGAAGCTTTTGCCGGTGGAAGCGGCAGGGGAGCCCTAAACTTCTAAAACCGGCACATTAGAATCGGCACATCAAAACCGGCACATAAGAATCGGCACTCGAGAACCGGCACTTGAGAAGCGGCACTACGCTCAGCGCCCGAAGTGCCGCAGTTAAAGTGCCGAAGTTCGAGTGCCGAAGTTCGAGTGCCGAAGTTCGAGTGCCGGTTTTTGTTGTGCCGATTCTTGCCGTTACTTGCCGAGCACCCGCGCAACCGCCTCCTCGATCTTCTGGTCCGTGCCGATACCGGTGTACACCACCCGCCCGCTTCGATCCAGCACGACCACGTACGACGTCGACGGCGCCTGGAACGCGCGCACGGCGCGGCCCTCCGTATCCCACAGCACCGGCCCCGGCGCGGGGTGCTTCTCGAAGTGGCGCCGCACCGCGCGCTTGCTCTGGTTCACCGCCACCGCGACCAGCACGAACTCGACCCGCTCGCCGGCGCGTCGCTTCGCCGCCTCGAGCCGCGGCATGAGCTGTTCGCACAGCGGGCACCACGTCGCCCAGAACTCCACCAGCAGCGGCTTCCTGCCGATCCAGCGGCCGAGATCCACGGGCGCGCCGTCCAGATCCTCGAGCACGTCGGGAGACGCCTTTGCGCCCAGCGCGATGCCGATGTCGTCCTGCGCCGCGAGCGCGCGGGGCCCAGTGAACGAGATCAGGGCGAGTAGCCCGGCCAGCGCCGGCGTCGCCCAACCTGAAGCTGTCACAGCACGGCTCTCAGTTGCAGGAAGTAGTAGACGGCCACGCCCAGCAGTACCACACCGCCCGCCTTCTTGATCCACACCGTCCAGCGGCCGGCCCTGGGCAGCGAGGCCAGGAGCCCGGAGAAGAGGCCGACCGCCACGAGCAGCGCGGTCATGCCCAGCGAGAACACGAACAGGTAGAGGAACCCGAGCGCGGCGCTTCCGGTCACGGCCACCCACGTCAGCACGGCCGCGAACGCCGGCGCGCCGCACGGCGCCGCCACGATCCCGGACGTCGCGCCCAGCACGAAGGCCGCCGGGTACGAGCCGCCGCGCAGCCCCGCGGCCCACGCCGCCAGCCGCCGCGGCACCGGCACCGGCAGCACGTCCAGTAGCGCGAGGCCGAAGAGCACGAGCAGCACGCCGATCCCGGCTCGCGCCCAGGGGCTCGACGCGACCGTCCCGAAGAGCGACCCCGTCAGGCCCGCCAGCACGCCCAGCAAGGCGTACAGCAGCGCGAGGCCGGCCGCGTACGTCAGCGTCAGCAGCGCGGTGCGCGTGCGCGAGCGCCGCCCCGCCGCGCCCCCGGCGATCAGCCCCGCCGTGATCGGGATCATCGGGTAGACGCAGGGCGTGAAGCTGGTCAGCACACCGGCGCCGAACAGCGTCAGACTTGCGGCCAGCGGACTGTGTTCCAGCGCCTCGCCCAGTCCCGAGAGGAGCAGGTTCAGCATCGAGGTGTCAGGTTTCAGGTGTCAGCTGTCAGCTGCTTCGTGGAATCATAGGACCCGGCTGCGCAGGGGCAACTGGTTCCGAGCTTTGGGATCCCAGGCAGCCGCTGGCGCCCGGATCGAGCTGACACCCGACACCCGACACCTGAAGCCCCCCTGGCGCCGCCGACCCGCGCGCCCCATTGATAGAAGGAATCCTCCCACAGGCAGGGCGCCATGCAGCGACTCCATGCGGCCTCGATCGGACACGGGGTGGTGGGCGGCCTGGTGGCGGGCGCGGTGGTGGCACTCTGGTTCTTCGTGCTGGACGTGTTCGGCGGCGAGCCGTTGCACACTCCGCGGCTCCTGGCCAGCGTGCTGCTGGGGGATGGCAGCGGCGTGGCGGGCGTGCGCCTGATCGCGGCCTACACCATGCTGCACTTCGGCGTCTTCGCCTTCATGGGCGCGGCGATCGCGGGCGCGCTCGCGCTGATCGGCGTAGCGCCGGGGCTGGTGGTGGGGGTCGCCGTGGCGCTGGGCGTGCTGGACGCCGTCTACTACGGCGCGCTGCTCACGGTGGGCGCGAACCTGCTCACCCTGCTGCCGGGCGTGCAGGTGCTGCTGGCCAACCTGTTCGGCGCGATGGCCATGATGATGTACCTGCACCGCGCGGAGCACGCGGCCACGCCGCTCGGACCCGCGCTGCTGCGCCAGCACCGGCTGCTGGCGCAGGGGATCCTGACCGGTCTGGTGGGCGCGGGCGCCGTCGCGCTCTGGTTTCTATTCGTGGACGTGCTGCAGCAGCAGCCGTTCTACACGCCCGCGGCGCTGGGCTCGCTCGTGCTGCTGGGCGCGCGCGGCCCCGACGAGGTGCAGCTGACGCTGGCCATGGTCGCGGCGTACACGGTCGTGCACGTCGTCGCGTTCGCCGAGGTCGGCGTGCTCCTGGTCTGGGCGGCGGAGCGCCTCGAGCAGTCGCCTGGCCTCGCACTGCTCGCCTTCATGGCGTTCGTGATCCTGGAAGGGCTGTTCCTGATCGTCGCGGTCGCGCTCGGCGAATGGATCCTCGGCCGGCTGAGCTGGTGGGCGATCGGGATCGGCAACCTGATCGGCGTGGCCGCGATGGGCCGCTGGGTCTGGCAGACGCACCCACGGCTGCGGCAGCAATTCCTGGAGCGGCCGGTCGAGGTGCGGCTCTGAGCGATGCGCGTTCGCGCCGGCACCAGCGGCTTCGCCTACAAGGAGTGGAAGGGCAGCTTCTACCCGGAGGACCTGCCCGCCTCCGCGATGCTGCGCTACTACGCCCGCCAGTTCGCCACGGTCGAGATCAACAACACCTTCTACCGCATGCCGTCGGAACAGGTGCTGCGGCAGTGGGCGCAGCAGGTTCCGGCCGGCTTCCGCTTCGTGCTCAAGGCCTCGCGGCAGATCACGCACATCCAGCGGCTGAAGGAGGTCGCAGGGCCGGTCGCGTACCTGACCAGGACCGCGGCCACGCTCGGCGAGCACCTCGGGCCGATCCTGTTCCAGCTCCCGCCCAACCTGAAGCAGGACCTGCCGCGGCTGGAGGCGTTCCTCCCCCTCATCCCCGGCGGCTGCCGCGCCGCGCTCGAGTTCCGCCACGCCTCCTGGTTCGAGGACGACGTCTTCGATGCGCTTCACCGGGCGAACGCCGCCCTCTGCCTGGCCGAGAGCGACGAGGACGAGTTGGACGTGCCGCGCGTGGCCACGGCCGACTGGGGATACCTGCGCCTGCGCCGCCAGGACTACGGCGCGCGCGAGCTGCGCGGCTGGGCCGATTGGCTGCGCCGGCAGCACTGGAGCGAGGCCTTCGTCTTCTTCAAGCACGAGGAGGCGGGCACCGGGCCGAAGCTGGCCCGCCGCTTCCTCGAGCTGGTCGAGGCAGATCGGAAGAAGACGCCCCCGAAGACGAAAGCACCGCCGCGCGGGCGCGCGCGGCGGTAGTCGAGGTCACCGGATGTAGTGCCGGCGCCTGCGCAGCCGGGCTCCTTCCTCGCCCCCTTTCCGCAGGAGCGCACGTCATGCGATCTCTGGGGATCACCGCGTTCGCGGCGCTGGCGATCGTGTCTCTCACGCGCGACGCGCGCGCGCAGACGCCGGCCGACTGCACGCGCGCCGAGTCGGGGGCGGAAGTACGTGTGTGCGCGCGCGAAGCGCTGCGTGCGGCCGAGCAGGAGCGGGCGGCCGCGTTCGACACGTTGCTCGCCGAGATCGCCGACGGCCGTGCCGAGCGCGTGCAGCCGCTGCGCAAGGCGGAGGAAGCCTGGGCGGCTTACCGCGACGCGCACTGCCGCTTCGTCGCCTCCAGGTTCGAGGGTGGCAGCCTGCAATCACTGCTCGCGGCCGACTGCCGCATCGCGCTGACGCGCGCACGCATCGAGGATCTGCGCTGCCTCGTCGTGGAAGAGCGGGAGGGAGCCCCGTGCGCCGAGGAGCCTGAGGCGGGACGCATGCGGAAACGATAATGGATTGACAGGCATGGAAACATTGGCCGACCCGGCGACCACCACGCCGGGCGCGAAGGCCCAGGCTGCCGCTGGCTTAGAGCACCGCTGCCGCAACTGCGCCGCGCCGCTGGTCGGCCGCTTCTGCGCGCAGTGTGGGCAGGAGGACGAGGATCTGGACCGCCCGTTCTTCCGGCTGGTCGGTGACGTGCTCGGCGAGTTCTTCAGCCTCGACTCGCGCGTCGCGCGCACGATCCCGCTGCTCCTCCGCCCGGGCCGGCTGACGGCGGAGTACGTTTCGGGACGGCGCGCGCGTTTCGTGTTGCCGGTTCGTCTCTACATCGTCAGCAGCGCGCTTTTCCTCGCCGCCGTCGCGCTCACGCCGATCGAGAAGCTGCGCGTGTCGGTCGGCGGGCTGGAGCCGGCCGACACGACGGCCGCAGCCGCGGCCTCACCGGCGGCGGAGGCGGAGCCGAAGAAATCGCTCCTCGTCGGGCTCGGGCCGCCGGAGGCGAACCCGTCGCGGATCCGGGCGATCCTGCTGCGCGCGCAGGAGAACGCGCAAAGCGCCGATCCGCTGCGGTTCCGCGAGTTGTGGTTCCGGACCTGGGCCTGGTCGATCCTGCTGTTGCTGCCCGTCTTCGCGCTCGTGCTCAAGGCGGGCTACCGGTCCCGCCCCTATCTGCACCATCTGATCTTCTCGCTCCACTACCACGCGGTCTTTTTTCTCGCCTTCGCGTTCCTGATCGCACTGCTGAACATCCGATGGGGGCCCGTGGCGGCTCCGCTCGCGCTCGCCGTGCTCGCGAGCATTCCGCTCTACTTGTTGCTGGCGCTGAAGCGAGTTTACGGGGAGGGATGGCTCAAGACGATCGGGAAGGCTGCGGGCGCGGGATCGGTCTACCTGATGTTGCTGGTCGCGTTCATGCTCGGGTCCACGGTCGTGACCGCTTTGTTCTTCCTCTGAGTCGCAGGCCGGATCAGCTGAAGCGCGTCGCGCGCCAGAGCGTCCAGCCGCAGCCGCCGAGCAGCGCCAGCATCGCCAGCGCGAGCAGCGCGACGCGCGCCCACGGCAGCGCGAGCGGCGGCACCTCGGC
>JACQPS010000256.1 GCA_016207445.1 Gemmatimonadota bacterium
GATGATGCCTTTTGCCGCCGGCGCGGCTTCGCCGAACAGGTGCACGTGCGCCATGACATCGTGGCGGAGCCGCCGCTCGAGCTCGGCGGCGCGCTCGAGGTCGAGGTCGTCCAGGCGGGCGCGCATCTGTGCCAGCGCCTCATCGGAGATTTCGACGCCGAGCTCGCGCTGCGCTTCGGCGAGCGCGAGCCAGAGGCGGCGCCAGGTGCCGAACTTGTAGGCCGGGGAGAAGAGGCGATTCATCTCGGCGGAGGCGTAGCGCTCCACCAGCGGATTCCGGTAACTAGAGTTCACAGTTGACAGTTTACAGTTCACAGTCGACAGTCGACAGTCGACAGTCGAGAGTTCGTTGCCGGGCAGCAGGCACTGCCGGAGATCCGGACGGCGCCCGCGTGCAAACTGTGAACTGTCAACTGTGAACTGTCGACTGTCAGTACCCGCACGCCTCAGCTCGTGATATAGAAGGAGATGGAGCCGTACTGGCCCTGTCGCTCGAGGAAGAGGCGCACCGGGCCGCGCCCCGCCAGGCGGCGCAGCGCCGATGCGGCTTCCTCGGCGGTCCGGATCGGGCTCCGATTGATCTGAACGATGAGGTCGCCCACGCGCAGCCCGATCTGCCGCGCCGCCTCGGAGAGCGACACGATGAGTGCCCCCTGGTCGCTCACCAGCCCGCGCTCCGCGCGGATCGGCGGCGTGAGCGTCACGAGCTCGAAGTCGGCGAGTGCCCGGATGCGCTCCGCCGTGACCGACGGCAGGTCCATGGGCACGACGCGCACGGTGCGTTCGCGGCCCTGCTCGACGACCGTGATCTCGACCGGCTGTCCGACGGGCGCGTCCAGCAGCGCCGCCTCCCAGTCGAGCGGCGCGCGCACGACTTGCCCACCCACGCGCGCGAGCACGGCGCCCGGGCGCAGCCCGGCCTGGGCGGCAGGGGAGCCGGGGGCGACGTGGGCCACGCGCACCTCGCGGCCGCGCCCGTCGCGCCCCCCGCGTGCGCTCGTCTCCAGCTCGAGGCCGACCCAGGCGCGGCGCACGCGCCCGTCCTCGAGCAGCTCGAGCGCGATGCGCCGCGCCCGCTTGATGGGAATGGCGAAGCCCAGCCCCTCGCTGCCGCCGCTATGCGAGAAGATCGAGGAGTTCACGCCCACGACCTGACCCAGCGCGTTGACCAGCGGCCCGCCCGAGTTGCCCGGGTTGATGGACGCGTCGGTCTGGATCATGTCCAGGTAATAGCCACGCTCTTCCTCGCCTGCCGGGATGATGTTGCGGCCCACGCCGCTGACCACGCCCGCCGTGACGGTCGGTTCCGTGTTCGCAAGCAGGTAGCCGAAGGGATTGCCGATGGCCACGACCCACTCGCCGATCAGCAGCCGGTCGGAATCGCCGATGGGCGCGACCGGGAGAGCCCGCGCCGCGACGCGCAGCAGGGCCAGGTCGCTGAGCTCGTCGGTGCCGACCACTTCGCCCTCGTATTCTCTGCCGTCGGCCAGCGTCACCACTACCTGCTCGGCGCCCCGAACCACGTGCTCGTTGGTGAGGACGAGGCCGTCCTCGCGGATGATGAACCCGGACCCCAGGCCGGAAACCTCGCGGGCCGCGTCGGGCGGCAGGAAAAAGCTCTCCCAGAGCCCGCTCGCGCGCACGCGCTCGCGCCGCACGACGTGCACGCTCACGACCGCGGGCGCGACCCGCTCGGCCGCTCGCACGAGCGCCGTACGCCGCGATTCGTCCACGTCCTGCTGCACGACGGGCGCGGCCGCGGCGACGGGCTCCGGTCGGAGCAGCTCGACGGCTTTGCCTCCGGGGCCGCGCAGCACGACCGCGGAGCCGAGCCCGCCCGCCGCCACGAGCAAGAGCAGGACGAGGAGCGAGCGACGCGTCCGCATCAGATGGCCCGGCGCTCCTTCGGCAGCTTGGCCCAGTCGGCCAGGAACGCATCCAGCCCCTTCTCGGTGAGCGGGTGCTCCAGGAGCTGGTGCAGGACCTTGGGTGGGATGGTGGCGATGTCCGCGCCCATGAGCGCGGCCTCGACCATGTGACGGGGGTGGCGTACCGAGGCCACCAGCACCTCGGTCTCGTATTCGTAGTTGTCGTAGATCTCCAGGATCTGCCGCACCAGCTCCATGCCATCGCCGGCCACATCGTCCACGCGGCCGACGAAGGGCGACACGAAGGTCGCGCCCGCCTTGGCCGCGAACAGCGCCTGGGTCGGGGAGAAGCAGAGCGTCACGTTCACCTTGATGCCCTCGCTGCGGAAGCGGCGGCAGGCGTGCAGCCCTTCCTCCGTCAGCGGGACCTTGATCACGATGTTCTCGGCGATCTTCGCGAGATCGCGCCCCTCGCGCAGCATCTCCTCCGTCGTGGTCGCCACTACCTCGGCACTGACGGGACCCTCGACCGTGCGGCAGATCTCCGCCAGGATGTCGCGCGGGTCGCCGGCCTCGCCGGCTGCCTTGGACAGGAGCGAGGGGTTGGTCGTGATGCCGTCGATCAGGTTGGCGTCCACCGCCCACCGGATCTCCACGAGATCGGCGGTGTCAAGGAAGATCTTCATCGCTGGGCTCCTCCCGTTCGAGCTCCTCGGCCGAGTAGTACACGCGCGTGAGAAACAGTCCCTGGGGCGGGGCGGGGGGCGAAGTCTCGAGCCCCGGCTCGTTCGCGAGCAGACCCTCGAGGTCGGAAAAGGGCCGGGCGCCCCGCGCTACCCCTGCCATCGTGCCCACCAGGTATCTTACCATGTGGTGCAGAAAACGGTTCGCCGCGATCCGGTAGGCCAGGCCGACTTCGCCCCACGGGGTCCAGCGGGAACGGAACACGGTGCAGCGCTCGCCCCGCTCCGGCTGGCCGCTCTTGGCGAAAGCGCGGAACGAGTGCCGGCCGGGAAACAGCTCGGCTGCACGCTCCAGCACGTCCCGGTCGAGCGGCTCGGCCAGCGGCCAGCACCAGCGGCGCAGGAAAGGCGAGCGCGCGAGAGCGCTCGTCCCGACGCGGTACGTATACCCGCGAGCGACGGCATCGTAGCGCGCGTGGAAGGCGGCGGGGACCTCCTCGGCCGCCACGACCCACAGGTCCTCCGGCAAGACCGCGTTGAGCGCGCGCCGGAGCTGCACGGCCGTCCACCTGGCCGGCACCAGCGCCGATGCCACCTGCCCGGTTGCGTGTACGCCCCGATCGGTCCGGCCGGCGGCGATCACGCTGGTGGGTCGGTCGGTCAGGCGCGACAACGCCGCTTCCAGTTCGCTCTGGGTCGTGCGAACGCCGGGTTGCGTCTGCCAGCCGAAGAAGGCCGAGCCGTCGTAGTGCAGGGTGAGCTTGATGCGCCGTTCGTCGGATGGGGCCGTCACAGCGCGAACAAGGTACGGGTGCACAGGGTAGTGTCAAGCGGCAAAACGACTCGGAGAACCGGCACTCGTAAACCGGCACTCGTAAACCGGCACTCGTAAACCGGCACTCGTAAACCGGTCCGAAGTTCGAGTGCCGAAGTTTGGGTGCCGAAGTTCGAGTTTGAGCTGATGGCCCAACTTCCGTCTCACCACCTCCCCGGCGGCCGCTTCCGTAACCCGTGGCCGATCAGTGACGGCGACTGGCGCCCGGGCGGCTTCTGGCGCTGGCGTCTGCAGCGCATGTTCGGCGGTGTGCCCGGGAACCCGCCGGCCGCCGCCTTCCCGCGCGCGCACCCCGAACCGGCGTACCCGCATGCGCCCGCGCACGAGCTGCGTCTCACCTGGGTAGGGCAGGCGACGTTCCTCATCCAGCTCGACGGGCTGAATCTGCTGACGGATCCGATGTGGAGCGGGCGCTCCTCGCCGCTCCCGTTCGCCGGACCAGCGCGGCTCGCGCCGCCCGGCCTCGGCTTCGACGATTTGCCTCCGATCGATGCCGTGCTGATCTCGCACGATCACTACGATCATCTGGACGCGCCCACGGTGCGACGGCTCCACCGTCGGTTCGGTGACCGCATCCAGTGGCTCGCCCCGCTCGGGTTCGCCGGCTGGTTGGCGCGGCACGGCATCGGGCGGGTGGCCGAGCGGGATTGGTGGGACGACGTCGTCCTGGATGCGTCCGGTGGGCCGCTGCGCGCCGTGGCGCTCCCCGCGCAGCACTGGTGCCGGCGCACCCCCTTCGCGGCCAATCACCGCCTCTGGGTGGGATGGGCGCTGCTGCCCGCGACCGGCCCGCGCGTCTACTTCGCCGGGGACACCGGCTACTGCCCGGCCTTCGCGGAGATCGGCGAGCGCCTCGGGCCCTTCGACATGCAGCTCCTGCCGATCGGCGCGTACGAGCCGCGCTGGTTCATGCAGCGCGCGCACCTGAGCCCGGAAGAGGCCGTGCAGGCGTACCGCGACCTGGGCGGGCACGGCGCGCTCGTGCCCATGCACTGGGGCACCTTCCGCCTGAGCGACGAAGACCCACTCGAGCCGCCGGTCCGGCTGCGGCGGGCGTGGGAGCAGGCCGGCCTGCCGGTGGAGGATCTCGCGATCCTGCGTCATGGCGAGACGCGCGTGCTCACACGCCGGGCGCCACGGCCGTCGCGGTGAACCAGAGCGACATGCCGAGTAGCTCCGCGAGGGCCACGAGCCCGAGCATGCGCCCAGCTGTCCGCCTCAACGGGGTCATGGCGCGGCAGAATGCTCGGCAACGCCGTGTCGGGCAAGGCGCGGTCGCGCCGCGGACCAGACGGTTCTCACGCTCCGGCCTGGCAGATCGCGACCCGCGCATACGGTCGACCGGCACGTGCATTGCAGCCCCACCGTGCGTTCGCGCGGCCCACAGGAGTCGAGGGAATGAAGGCGCGCATCACGCGGTGGGGAGCCCTGGCGCTGGCGAGCGGCGTGCTGAGCTGCGTCGACACGCCCACGCGGCTCGACAGCCCGACCGAGCCGCACTTTTCCGTCGGCTCGAAGAAGCTGCGCGTGCTCCGCCGCACGGAGCCGCTGCGGCGCCGACAGACCGTGACGCGCCTGATCGGTCCGCAGGGCGGAGTGCTCGAGCTGCCGGAGGCGGGTCTCCGAGTCGAATTCCCGCCTCATGCGCTGGCCGCCAGCATCGCCATCACCGTGACGGCTCCCCCCGGCAAGCTGGTGCGCTACGAGTTCTCACCCCATGGCACTCAATTCCAGAAGGGCGTTCGCGTCGAGGTGTCGCTGCGGGGCACGGAAGCCGAGCCCGAGGGCGCTGCCCAGAAAGCCGAGATGGAAGAGTTGCACGCGGGGTATTACGCGCACTCCGGGCAGATCGACGCGGACGGTCTGGCCGCGGTGGATGAGCTGTTGCCGACGTACGGGCAGGCCGCCGCGTGGACCGCGTTCGAGATCCGGCACTTCTCCGGCTACATCCTGGTCTCCGGGCTCACTGAGAAGGGGGACGACAAGTGAACGAAGCCCTGAGCCGTGCGCTGCGGCTGGCCGAGCTCGGCCGAGCGGAGGAGCAACGGGGTGCCTGGGATCAAGCCCTGCAAGCGTACGAGCAGGCCATCGAGCTGCTGGCGCCCTGGCCGCCCGAGCCGCTGCTGGCCGATGCGCTCCGCTGGAAAGGCACCATCCTGCGAGAGCGCGGCAACCTGGCCGAGGCCGAAGCATGCTACCGCAGCAGCATGGAGCTCGCACAACAGCTCCAGCACAAGTCCGGCGAGGCGCACGTTCTGAATTGCCTGGCCATCGTGGCACAGCGTCGCGGCGAGATGGACCTGGCCGAGCAGATGTACCACGATGCGTCACTGCTCGCCGCCGCCTCCGGCGAAAACCGGCTGCTGGGCATGGTCCAGCAGAATCTGGGCGTACTCGCCAACACCCGCGGCAACTTCAGCGCGGCGCTGCTGCGCTACCGCATGAGCGCGCGCGCCTTCCAGGAAGCCGGCGACGAGGAGGCGATGACCTGGGTACTGAACAACCTGGGCATCCTGTACACGCATCTGCGGCGCTTCGACGAAGCCGAGCAGGTCTTCCGCCGCGGCCTCGAGGGCGCGCGCGCACGCGGCGACGCCGTGGTGGAGGGATTCCTCGAGCTGAACCGTGCCGAGATGTTCGTGGCCGCGGGGCAGGTTTCCGAGGCCGAAGCCGCCTGCGCGCGCGCGCTCACGCTCGCGGACCAGCGCGGGGATCGCGTGCGACGCGCCGAGGCGCTCAAGCTCCGTGGCGCGATTCAATGGAAGCAGGGCGAGCTCGATCCGGCCGTCGCCACGCTCGGCGAGGCCGAGCGGCTCGCCCGCGAAACCAACGAGGCGCTCCTGCTGGCGGAGGTCTACCGCGAGCTCGGCGAAGTCCTGAAGCTGCGCGGCGACGTCGCCAGCGCGCGCACCGTCTGGGAGCGCGCCCTCGAGCGCTTCCGTTCGCTCGGCGCCGCGCCCGACGTGGCCGACATCGAGCAGCGTCTCGCTACGGTGCCATCCGGCCCGCACGTGTCGCAGCCACCCGCCGCCTGATTGACATAACCATCGATCCCCGAGTAATTTGTGGTTTTTCCGTCCCCACCCTCTGGAGCCGGTTCCATGGCTGTGCCCGCGGCGGCCGGGCCCGCGCTGTCTCCATGCCTCGCTCGGATTCTGCGAGGGGAGCACCTCACCAGCGCAGAGGCGGAGAGCGCCTTCACGCTGGTGATGGAGGGGCGGGCCACGTCCGTTCAGATCGCCGCGCTCCTCGTCGGGCTCAAAGTCAAGGGAGAGGTGCCCGCAGAAGTGGCCGGCGGCGTGCGCGCGCTCCGGCGAGCCATGGTGCCGGTTCCGGTCGCATCCGGACACACGATCGTGGACACGTGCGGCACGGGCGGCGGCAAGATCACGACCTTCAACATCTCCACCGCTGCCGCGCTGGTCACGGCGGGCGCCGGCGTGCGTGTCGCCAAGCACGGCAACCGCTCGTTCACCTCGCGCTGCGGCAGCGCCGACGTGCTGCAAGCCCTCGGTGTCGCGATCGAGCTGGAGCCGCAGGCTATGGCAGAAGTGCTGGACCGCGCCGGCATCGTGTTCATGTTCGCACCGCTGTTGCATCCCGCGATGCGGCACGTGGCGCCGGTCCGCAAGGAGCTGGGTGTCCCGACCATCATGAACCTGCTCGGCCCGCTCACCAATCCCGCGGGCGCACGCCGCCAGCTCGTGGGCGTGGCCGAGCCGCGCCTGCTCGAGCTGATTGCCGGCGCGCTCGCCGAGCTGGGCCATGACTCCGCGCTGGTCGTGCACGGCGCGCCGGGACTGGATGAGCTCAGCCCCGTGGGCGCCAGCGACGTGCTGGAGGTGCGATCGGGGTCGGTCCATCGACGCCGCTTCGAGCCCTCGCAGCAGTTCGGCTGGCGCGGCCTGCGCATCGAGGAGCTCGCGGGCGGTGAGCCGGCCGAGAACGCGCGCATCATCCAGGAGGTGCTCTCCGGCGGCGGCACCGCCACTGCCCGCGCCGCCGTGGCGCTGAATACCGGCGCTGCCCTGCTCGTGGCGGGGCGAGTCGATTCGGTGGAGGATGGTGTGGCCGAGGCCGAGCGGGCGCTCGACGCGGGTGCGGGACGCGACGCGCTCGAGCGGCTGCGGCGGGAATCACGGAGAGTGGCGAAGCAGTAGCGACGCGAGAGCGGGGCAAGAATTATTTCACGCGGAAACGCGGAGACGCGGAGAATAGCCGAGAGAAATTCTAGGAAGTTTTATTCTTGGTTGTCTCCGCCTTCCTCCGCGGCTCCGCGTGAAATGAAGTTCATCGGCATTGCCCTCGCTACTCGGCCTCGCCGCGCGAGGCGCGATCGTTCGAGGTCGCGATCGCCCGCACCGTCCAGGGGCCGCGCAGCGGTGACAACGCTCGGGGCAGCAGCAGGAGCAGCGTCGCGCGCCGCGTGCGGCGCCCCAGCAAAAACGGGCGTTTCCCAGGCGGGACGGCGACGCGATCGCGCTGCGACATCAGTACTTCCGCACCACGCCGATCACGATGCCCTGGATCCGGACCTGCGCCGGGCGGTAGTACAGAGGGCGCATGCGCGGGTTCGCCGGCTGCAGGCGGATGCGCCCGTCCGGCTCGCGGTAGAACTTCTTGACCGTCGCCGAATCGCCGTCCACCAGCGCCACCACCATTTCGCCGTTGTTCGCCGTTTGGCGTGAGTTTACGATGATGTAGTCGCCGTCGCGGATCTGTTCGTCGATCATCGATTCGCCTTTGACACGCAGCACGTAGTTGTAGCCGCCGCGCGCGAGCATGTCCTCCGGCACCGCGATCGTTTCCTGTTCCTCGATCGCTTCGATGGGCACGCCCGCCGCCACCGCGCCCAGGAGTGGCAGCTCCACCGCCGCCACGCGCATCCCGGCCGGCACCAGTTCGATCGATCGACTCTCGTTGTAGCTCTTTCGGATGTAGCCTTTACGCTTCAGATTCTCCAGGTGCTCATGCACCGTGGCCAGCGAGGAATAGCTGAATCGTTGCGCGATCTCTTCGAAGCTGGGCGAGTACCCGTGCTCATCCACGAACTCACGCAGGAAGTCCAGGATCTCTTTCTGTCGCCGCGTCAGGGGCATGAGATTAGTAGCGTTTTGGGCAGAGTCAGGGGCACAAACATACATTTTCTGCGCCGGTTGTCCGCACCGGGCAGTGGCTGCGCCCGCTGGATTGTGGGCCGAATAAACCCCGAAGATCAAGTTTAGCCGACCGCGCGCGCGGGCGCAAGGGTCGCGATGAGTGTGCTCGAAGAAATCGTGCGTGGGAAGCGCGTGGAAGTCGAACGGCTGTCGTCGCATCGGACCGCTTTGCGGTCGGCGGCGGAGTCGGCGCCGATGACACGTTCTTTCGCCAGCGTATTGCAACGGCGCGGCGAAGTGGCCGTGATCGCGGAAATGAAGCGTCGCTCGCCATCGGCTGGCTGGCTGTGGGCGGATGCGCGGGCCGAAGAAATCGGGGCCGCGTATGAAGCGGCGGGCGCATCGGCGGTGAGCGTATTGACGGAGGCGCAGCACTTCGGCGGGAGTCTGGCGGACCTGCGCGCAGTGCGCGAGCGGATCGGGCTGCCGGTGTTGCGGAAGGATTTCCTCATCGATGAATTGCAGTTGTGGGAGTCGCGTGCGGCGGGGGCGGACGCGGTGTTGCTGATCGTGCGGATCCTGGAACTTGAGCGGCTACAAGCACTTCTGGCGCTGGCCCGGGAGCTCGGGCTGGCCGCGTTGGTCGAGGTGCACTCCCGCGGCGAGCTGGAGTGCGCGCTGGCGGCGGAGGCGGACATCGTGGGTGTGAACAGTCGGGATCTGGACACGTTGCGCATGGATGTGACGCTCGCGTTGGAACTGGCGCCCGAAGTTCCCGCGGAGCGCGTGCTGGTCGCGGAGAGCGGGATCCGGGAGGCGGCGGATGTGGATCGGTTGGGGGAAGCGGGCGTGAATGCGGTGCTGGTGGGTGAAGCGCTGATGCGGGCGCGCGCGTTGCGCGGGGCGATGGCAGCGACGGCGGCGCTATGCGGGCGCCGGCGCCGGGAGCGAACGGCAGCAGGATTTGGCGTACCTGCGAGCACGCGTGTCGCGCCATCGACCGGCGAGGCGCAAGCGCCGTCTGGAGGCAGAGCATGCCCGAAGTGAAGATCTGCGGCGTGTGCCGGGCGGAAGATGCGGCGCTCGCGGTCGCGGCCGGCGCCGACTACGTCGGCGTCGTGCTCTCGTCGGGCACGCCGCGCGCGCGCTCGCTGCGGCAGGCTGTTGCTATCTATGCTGCGGCCAGCGGGTTACGGCGGGCGGGTGTCTTCGTCAATGCGGCCTTCGAAGAGCTGTGCGAGGCGGCGGATCGCCTGCGCCTGGACGTGCTGCAGCTGCACGGCAGCGAGCCGCCGGAGCTGGTCGAGGCGGTGCGCAAGGCGGGTCCCTGGTCGGTGTGGAAGGCGGTGCGTCCGCGCGGCCGCGCGGAGTTCCTCGCCGCGCTCGACATGTATCACGGCGCGGCCGATGCCGTGCTCGTGGACGGCTTCAGCGCGCGCGCGCCGGGAGGCGCGGGCGTGCGCTTTCGCTGGGAGCTGGTGGCGCGCGCGCGCTCGCACGTGCCCGCGGGGCTGCGCTTCGTCATCGCAGGCGGCCTCACGCCGCTGAACGTCGGGGAAGCCGTGCGTCGCCTGCAGCCGGATGTCGTGGACGTGAGCTCGGGCGTCGAGGCGCGCGTCGGCGAAAAATCTGCGGAGCTGGTGCACGCCTTCGTCGCGGCGGCCAGAGTCGCATGACGGAAGCGGTCATCGACTGGTTCGGCCGCTTCGGCGGCCGCTACGTTCCGGAGACGCTGGTGGCGGCGCTCGAGGAGCTGGACGCCGCGTACGAGGCGGCGCGGGGGGATGCCGCCTTCTGGGGCGAGCTGAACGGCCTGCTGCGCGACTACGTGGGCCGGCCGACCCCGCTCTATCTTGCGCAGCGGCTTGGGGATGCGGTGGGCGGCACGCGCGTCTACCTGAAGCGCGAGGACCTCAACCACACCGGCGCCCACAAGATCAACAACACGCTCGGACAGGTCCTGCTGGCTCGACGCATGGGGAAGCGGCGCATCATCGCGGAGACCGGAGCGGGCCAGCACGGCGTCGCCACGGCAACCGTGTGCGCGCTCTTCGGCCTGGAATGCGTGATCTACATGGGTGCGGAAGACGTGCGGCGGCAGGCGCTGAACGTCTACCGCATGGAGCTGCTCGGCGCCGAGGTCCGCACCGTGGCAGCGGGGACGCGCACGCTCAAGGATGCGACGAACGAGGCGATGCGCGACTGGGTCACGAACGTCGAGAGCACACACTACATCATTGGCTCGGTGGTCGGCCCCAGCCCGTATCCGCGGCTGGTGCGCGATTTTCAGGCGGTGATCGGCCGCGAAACGCGCGCGCAGCTGCACGAGCGGGAAGGCCGGCTGCCGGCGGCCGTGATCGCCTGCGTGGGCGGCGGGTCGAACGCGCTCGGCATCTTTCACGATTTCATCCCGGAGCCGTCGGTCGAGCTGATCGGCGTGGAGGCCGCTGGGGAAGGACTGGACAGCGGCCGGCACGCGGCGTCGCTGGCCGCGGGCCGGCCGGGCGTGCTGCACGGCTCGCTCAGCTACGTCTTGCAGGATGACGCCGGTCAGATCGCGCCTGCGCACTCGGTCTCGGCGGGACTTGACTATCCGGGCGTCGGACCCGAGCATGCACACCTGAAGGAGACCGGCCGAGCGACCTACACCAGCGTCACCGACGAGGAGGCGCTGGCGGCGTTCGGCTCTCTGGCGCGGCTGGAAGGCGTCATCCCCGCGCTGGAAAGCGCGCACGCAGTCGCGCATTTCCTGCGCGATGGCCGGCGCTGGTCCCGGATCGGCCCCGTGGTCATCTGTCTGAGCGGACGGGGCGACAAGGACGTGGCGCAGGTGGCCGAGCGTACCGGCCCAACCCGATTGCTCTGAAGCCGTTCCACCCGACGGCCTCGTGACTGGACCTGTCGATCTTCCCCGCTTCGATGCGGCGCCGGCCGCCCTCCCGGCCGAGGAGCTCACATCCTCGGAGGTGGGCGAGCTGTTGAGCACGCTCACCAAGGCGTTCCGCGCGTCTCAGCTCTACCAGGCCAAGAACCCGATGTACCAGCGGTTCCTGGGCGCGATCCAGGACGCGTTCCGGCGAATCTGGGAGCGCGCGCCGTCGCTGCGTCTGATGGTCGAGGAGCAAGCGCTACGCTGGCAGGAGCAGAAGATTTCCGTGGGCGAGGGCCGCGAAAGCTTCGCATTCCTCTTCTACAAGGATGGGATCCGGTCGCTGACGTTCCTGCCGGGCTTCGAGGACGAGGTCGAGCGTTTCATGGCCGCGGTGAGCCGCGCACGCCAGATCGACCAGAGCGGGGACGACCTGGTGACGCTGCTCTGGGAGCAGGAGTTCCAGTGCTTCCAGTACGGCTATGTAGACATGCTCGCCGAGGGTGTCGAGATGTACGAGGCCAAGGGCACGGGCCTCGAGACAGTGCAGCCCCAGCAGATCGCGGCGCAGGTCAACGCGGAGGTGCAGGAGACGGCGGCGGCCGGGGAAGAGCAGTCCGCGCAGCCCGTGACCGAGGCGGC
>JACQPS010000021.1 GCA_016207445.1 Gemmatimonadota bacterium
GCTCCACGCTGTTCGTCGTCGTCGGCTTGAGCTGGGGGACATCCTGGACCAGGTCGTCGAGCGAGCCGAGCTCCTGCGTGTTGATGTCGAGGCCGGTGATGCCCAGGTCCGCACCGGTCGGCGACAGCACGTCGCGCATGTACACCACGAGCTGGGCCGGCAACGGCTGGCCCTGTTGCGCAGCCCCCGCTGCGAGCACGTTCACCGCCGCCTTCCAGTAGCCGGCGAGTGTATTCGCATCCCCGGGGAGGAGCTGCCCGGGCCCACCGAGGCTCGAGGGCGTGAACGGCGAGCGCATGCCCAGGCTGTTATCGGACATGTGCAACGAGATACCGTCGCGCGTGACGCCCTGCGCCCGCAGGTTGAAGCCCAGTGCCGCAAGTGCGGCATTGGGGACGGGCCCCGAGTTCAGGTCCAGCCACAGGCTGAAGTTCGCCGGCGTCGAAAACGCGCGGTTGTACATCAGCCGGACGGCGTGGTCGTCGCGGGGCTTGAAGACGATGCCCGCGCGCGGCGAGAAGACCACGTCTTCCAGCTCCGAGTGATTGTCCACGCGCCCGGCCAGGACCAGGTCGAGCTTCGGGCTGAGCGACGTCTCGGACTGAAGGTAGCCGCCGATCTCATCCGTGACGTCGTCGTCCTCGTTGTTGCCGTTGATCGTGCCCTTGGTCTCCGGCATGGTCCGGAAGTAGTCGATGCCGTAGGTGAAGTCCTGCCGCTCGCCCCAGGAGAAGCCGTGCTGGAGCTGCGCCACCAGCAGCTTCGACTCGTCCACGATGAGCGCGCCGTCCGTCAGCAGAAAGGTGTCGCCGGCGTCGCTCGTGTTCAGGTAGATCTGTCCGAACCAGCGGTTGTAGTTGGCGCGCGCCTGGTAGTAGGAGTAGGCCCACCCTTTGGCCTGCGCCGCGCCCACGCCGGTCAGCTCGATGCCGCTCTCCTCCACGCTGCGGCCGTAGGCGAAGATCGTGTTGAACCCGCCGGCCGAGCGCCAGTCGGCGCGCGCCTCCACGCTCCAGCGCTCGATGTCGAAATCGCGATTGCCGATCCGCTGCAGGCGGGAGGGGATGTCGGCGATGCAGGTCGCCTTGAAGCTCTCGTCCGTGGACAGGCAGGTCCGCTGCAGGTACGTCGCATCGATCTGCTGCTGCGCCGTGATCTCCCGCGGATCGCTGTACGGCCACTCACTGCCGCTCAGGTACTGCCCCGACAGCTTGAAGCCGAAGTTGTCGCTCAGCTTGTGGGCGGTGCGGAACGCGCCCAGCCACACCGGCTTCCTGTTTCCATCGAGCGCATCCGAGACCTGGAAGCCGTTGCCGATCGAGACGGTCGTGCCCTGGTGGTCGAGCGGCGACTTGGTGATGACGTGCAGCACGCCGTTGGCCGTGTTCGGCCCGTAGAGCGCGGAGCCGGGGCCCAGAACCACTTCCATCCGTTCGATGTCCTGGTCCGTGGCCGGGACGAAGTGGAACAGGTTGACCCGGAGCGACGGCACGCTGGCCAGGCGATTGTCCGTGAGCATGTGCAGCGTGGTGGAGAAGATGTTGTTGAAGCCGCGCACGACCACGTTGCCGGACTGCAGCCCGTGCGTGAGAATGTCGACTCCGGGAGTCGTCCGGATGTGCTCGAGCGGGGTCACCGTCGGGCGCTCCGCCACCGCCTGCGCGTCGATCACGGCGACGCTGGCCGGCGCCTCCGTCGCCTTCTCCTGGCGCCGGGATACGGATACGGTGATCGGGTCGTGCAGGAAGACACCCGGCTGCATCCGTGCGTCGACGGCCGTGTTCGCGGCGGGCTGGACGTTCACGCTCGCGATGCGCTGCTGCGTGTAGCCGAGCGACGAGACCGACACGGTGTACATGCCGGGCGCGAGATTCCGCAGCGCATACTCGCCGCGCTCGTTCGACAGGGCGCTGGCGGCGATGCGGCCGCCGAACGTCTCGGCCGCGACCTGGGCGCCGACCACGGCGGCGCCGGATTCTGCGTCGGTGATTTTGCCGCTGATCGACCCGTTCTGCGCACTCGCCGGCCTGGCGGCCACGAGAAACAGGGCGAAGAGAGCGAGCAATGTCGTCCGGAGCTGAACGCCCATTGTGCACCTCACCTGAGTGGTTGAAGCCCGTAAGTGTCGTATCCGGGAACAGATGCTTTGGGGGGTGCGTCCAGTATACGGGCCGGCTGGAGGTGGCGTCAAGACATCTGGCGCGGTTTGACGCGCAAGGTGTCCGGGGGCATACTGGTCGGCGGCAACCACGTACAGGACGGCGGCGAGGTCGTGCTCGAGGCGGCCGCGGCCGGCCACCGCCGAATGGCTACGGGAAACAACTGACCGGGTGAGGATCCTCTTCGCCACGTCCGAGGCCGTCCCGTACTGGAAAACGGGCGGCCTGGCCGACGTCGCGCGCGCGCTCCCCGACGCGCTCGCGGCGCGCGGGCACGAGGTCCGCATCGCGCACCCGCTCTACCGCCCGGTCCGTGCGCTGGGCCTGCCGCTCGAGCCCGCGGGTACCGCGAAGCTGCCCTGGCCGCGCGGCGCCGTGCGCGTCCGCTACTTCCTGCATCGCCCACGCGCGGGTGCGCCGGGCCTGCTGATCGACGAGCCCGCTCACTTCGACACCGAGCAGCCGTACCTGCCCGCGGGCGAGGACGCGCTCGCACACGGCCGCCGGTTCGCGCTCTTCTGCCGCGCGGTCGCGGAGCACGCGCGCGCCTGGAGCGCCGACGTCGTGCACCTGAACGACTGGCCGACCGGGCTCGTTCCCGTGTACGGCACCCTGGACGGCCCCGCCGTGCCGACCGTCTTCGCGATTCACAACCTCGCCTATCAGGGCAACTTTCCCCGCAAGATCCTGCGGCAGATCGGCGTGCCGCGCTCGTTCTTCCGCATCGACGGCCTGGAGTTCTGGGGCAAGGCCTCTTTCCTCAAGGCCGGACTCGCGCTCTCCGATCACCTTGTGACCGTGTCGCCGACCTACGCGCGCGAGATCCAGACCGAAGAGTACGGTGCGGGGATGGACGGCCTGCTGCGACACCGGCGCGCGTTGCTGCACGGGATCCTGAACGGGCTCGACACGCACGCATGGGATCCGTCCGCGGACCGGGCGATCGTTGCGCC
The DNA here is from genome assembly GCA_016207445.1 of Gemmatimonadota bacterium. Classification (GTDB taxonomy): domain Bacteria; phylum Gemmatimonadota; class Gemmatimonadetes; order Longimicrobiales; family RSA9; genus JACQPS01. Next base: position 3,113 of record JACQPS010000021.1, read on the forward strand.
CTATGATGCGGATCGGGTGGCGCGCAAGGACCGGAACCGGGACGAGCTCGTGCACGAGCTCGGGCTGGATGGGGCGGCGCCCGTCGTCGTCATGATCACGCGGCTCGCGCACCAGAAGGGCATCGATCTCCTGCTCGACGCCGTGCCCGGCCTGATCCGGCGCGGCGTCCGCCTCGCCGTGCTGGGCGACGGCGACGCGCGCTACGAGGAAGCGCTCTCGCGGCTCGTGGCCGCACAGCCGCGCTGCTTCGCGGCCTTCTTCCGCTTCGACGACGCACTCGCGCGCCGGCTCTACGCCGGCGGCGACTTCTTCCTCATGCCCTCCCTCTACGAGCCGTGCGGCCTGGGGCAGATGATCGCGCAGCGCTACGGCACGCCGCCCATCGTGCGACACACGGGCGGGCTCGTGGACACGGTGCAGGACGGGATCACAGGCTTCGCCTTCCGGAAGCCCACTGCGCGCGCGCTGCTGCGGGCCGTCGATCGCGCCCGCCTCGCCTGGCGGCAGCGCGGCTGGGACGAGCTGCGCCGGCGCTGCATGCGCCTGGACTGGTCCTGGACCCGCTCCGCCGCCGAATACGAGCGGGTGTATCACGCCGCGCTGAAGAGCGCCGGTCGGCCCGGGTCCGCTTGACTGCACCGCGCCGTTCCGCTAAAATTCAAAACAAACGCGGGAATAGCTCAGTTGGTAGAGCGTCTGCTTGCCATGCAGAAGGTCGCGGGTTCGAGTCCCGTTTCCCGCTCTCGGCTCAGGCGATCCCTCCGGCCTGGCCGCCCGGCCCCGTAGCCTAGTGGTAAGGCAGAGGTCTGCAAAACCTCGATCCGGCGGTTCGAATCCGCCCGGGGCCTCTCTGAGTTTTCACCGCTGAGAACCACAGAGCGCAGAGCAGATTCCTGGAGCGAGCATGAGGCGGTATGTAAATTGAATTTGTCCTCGTTTCGACTCGCCTACCCCTCGGGAACCTCTCAGCGCTCTTTGCGACCTCTGCGGTGAATTCTGTTTCCGGCTTACGGCTTCTGCTCCCGAAAGCTGCGGTACGCCCGCCGCATCTCGGAGAGCGGGTCGCGCGGCTCGGGCGGCCGCGCCGGGAGTGGCGCGCGCTCACGAGCGAGGCGCGTGGGAAATCCCGCGGCGGCTTGCGACGACGGCGTCGTGCTCCCGCTCGCGGACGCGGCGGCTCCGGCGGCCGCGGTCGGCTCCGCGGCGTGCATCGGCGCCTTCGGCCGGATGATCAGCTCGAGCACGACACGGATCGTCTGGCCTTCGGCGACCTCGAGCGGCACCTCGAAGGCGCGCCCGATCGTGTCGCCCCGCATCCGGCGGCGGCGGCGGCGCGGGGCGGGCGGCAGGGCGGCCTCACCCACCGCGCCGCGTAGCTCGGCGAGGGGCAACCCGTAAGCGTAGGCGAGCCGCTCGAGCGTCTTTCCGTACGGCTGCCGCTCGCCCTCCTCGTACATGCGGATCCGGTCGGCCGGGACACCGGAGCGTGCCTCTGCCTCGGCCAGGCTCAGCGCGCCCCGCGCCTGCCGCAACTTCACCGCGAGGGACTCCGAAGACATCCAAGACTCCTGCGATTGTGCGCGCGTCGCTGTGTGGATGACCGCGCGCGTTACCGCATTAACCGTACCGCCTCCGGACGGTGCGATCGAAGCTCGAATCGGCCCAACGGAGGCCCGGTGGGCCCGCTTGACACGGGTCCGGAGCACCCTAATTTGACCCGATCGATACGCGCCCCAACGAGAGTCGCCTCCCCGGTTCCGTCCCGAAGCGGCGGA
>JACQPS010000274.1 GCA_016207445.1 Gemmatimonadota bacterium
CTCCCAACGTACGGCTGGGTGAATGAACGGTCCAGGGAGGCTGCAGGGAGACTGAGGCGGGGGGTCGAGCCGGTGCTGGCGCCCGGATCGCGGGGCCGAGGGGGCGGCCGCCGGCGCGTGCGGGGTCGGGATCCGGCCCGAGCGGGGCCCCGAGCCGACCTGCGCGCAGCCCAGCAGCCCCCGAACCCAGGGCTCCGGAGGGGGGCGCGACCGGCTTACGCGGAGGTGGTGCGGGGCGACATCCGGCGCGGCGGCGGCGCACGCGCGCGGCGGCGGGCGGTTGCGGTGCGGCGCAGGTGGGCCAGGATCCGGTCGATCACCGCGGGCACCGTGATGAAGGCGACGATACGCATCTCCTGGCCGCAGTGGGGACAGCGCAGCGGGTCGGATACGCATCCTCGCTCACGTGGGCCGGCTCGATCGTGGGACTCTCGGCCAGGTCGGCAATGGTCCGCGCGATCTTGAGCACCCGGTGGTATGCCCGCGCCGAGAGCTTGAGTCGCCCGATCGCCGTCTTCAAGAGCGCGTCCGCCCCGTCGCTCACCTGGCAGCACTTCTTCAAGTCCCTGGGCCCCATGTGTACGTTGGCGAAGACTCCGTGCCGGCGGGCAAAGCGGTCCAGCTGGATCTGCCGCGCCCGATTCACCCGCTCGCGAATCGCGGCGCTGGGCTCTCCGCTCCGCTCCACCGAAAGCTCTTGGTAGGGGACGGCCGGCACCTCGATGTGAATATCAATCCGATCCAGCAGCGGCCCCGAGAGGCGCGAGCGGTAGCGCTCGACGTCCAGCGGCCCGCAGACGCACGACTTCCCGATGGCGCCCCAGAAGCCACACTTGCACCGTTGCGGTCCCTTTTTGCCATGTCACCTTGAGAGGACAGAAGCCGCTGCCCGAGGCGCATCCCCGTGAGCTCCTCAGCATAGGCGATCACGTTCGTAAGCGGAGACTAGACTTAGGGTTACGGCAGAAGGACCTTGCCCGCCGGCTGGGCGTGAACGTCAACACGGTCACCAACTGGGAGGTGGGCCGGAGCACGCCGGCCCTGTGGCACGTCCCCGGGATCATCCGGTTCCTGGGCTACGAGCCGTTCGAGACAACTGGGGATTACACCGGAAAAGGCACCTGCCTGGAGAGCGGAGCGGGATCAGGTGAAATCGTGACGTGATGTCACACTTTGTTCGATAGACCGCGCGATCTGCCGTGTTGTCCCTGCCGAACATCACATTCCGTCATAGCAAACCGACACCTTCGGCGTGGATCTCGCGGCAGCAGGCGGCTCGACCCCCGGGTGCTCGTGCCGAGCGCTTCACGCACCACCTTCAGGAGGTCTTCTCGCTCCCGAACGTTCGCAGAGCGACCTGCCAATCCTTGGCCTCGACGACCTCGTTCCCCGCCTCCGCGAGGAGCTTGCCGATCGCCGCCCGAACGCTCTCGTCATCGTTGACCACAAGGATGCGCGCCATCCCGGCACCGCGTTGATGAGCTCATTGAATTCGACCGGCTTCTGGAGCACCGGCTGGCCCGTCTGCTCGAGGAACGCGTGCACCTCGTCGTCACCGGCCCAGGCCGTCACAAACACGACGCGACTCGCCATCGGCGGGAACACCTCCTCGAGCTGTTGATAGAACTGCTTGCCCCCCAGAAACGGCATCTTGATGTCGCACACAATGGCGCGAAACTTTCGCTGTTGCAGCTCGGCGAATGCGGCCAGCCCATTGTCTGCCGCCGCAACCATGAACCCTGCGTGCTCCAATATCTTGACGAGGCTATTGCGCACGCTAGTATCGTCGTCCACAATCAGAACGTCCGCCACTTGTCATCTCCTTGGCGCGTGACACAGAGCCCCGGCGCGCGGCAGTCCTGATCCTAGCCGAATCACCTTCGGGCTCCGGTAGGTCGGGACGTTCTTGGCCAGACCGGTCCGAAAGATCACCCCTGGGCTGCAGGCGATGACACGCTCAAGGAAGCTCTTCGTATCGCTCAACTGGCGCTTCAGACGTCCCGGAGGATCGGCTGGTACTCCAAACGCTTCCGTCACCGACGCCCGGCACAGTCATGCGGTACAGAAATGTCGTCTCTTTCTACCATACTCTCATACTCTTCCCGTCACTTGAGCTAGGTCCGGTCCCGAGTGGCTGGGCCGGAGCATAGGCGCCGGGGCGCAACTAGCGTCATTCTCTGGCCGAAACACGGCCCAACACCATGTCGGCATACGACTGACAGCCGGGAGCACGAACACAACCGTTGTATTTCAGCAGCCCCGCTGTTGTGTCACCCCCCGTCTTCTCTAGCAGGTTCCTCAGATGTCTGAGGCCAAGCCGGAGATTGGTCGCCGAGTCGAACAGTTCAGAGTACGTCACGCCCGGCTCTAGCAAGGCTGCGGTCCGTGGCATCACCTGCGTCAGGCCTACGGCGCCGGCGCGGCTGACCGCGAACGAATCGAACCCGCTCTCGACCTGCACCAGCGCGTATGCCAGCGCGGGATCTATGCCTTGGGCGAGGGACACGTCCCAGATGAGACTGGCAAGGTCGGCGGGAATCCTGTAGTGTCCAGAATACCGCACCAGCTTGCGTAGTCGGTGCAGCTCGATGTTCGCCAAACCGAGCTCGCCCGTGAGCCTCCCGACCTCGGCCCGCAACCCGTTCACCTCGGCCTCCCACGAACCTTCACCCGCCGCACACGCCACTAACACCGCCAAAAACGAGACGGCGGTCAGCCGAGGCCTCAGCATGTGCCCGCCCAGTGCCGGGAGCCCGATCACATCAGGTCCCCGAGCGGCCCAAGTGACACGTTGAGGTCCTCCTCCTTGAGACCAAAGTGCGCCCGGAGCTCGGCCATCTTCTTCTCCAGCTGGAGGAAGGTGACGCCCATGCGCTCGATCTCTTCTGGGCTCAGGCAACCCGCCTCGATTCGCCTCAAGGCCTGACGTTCGAGGAGCCGCCGCAACAGCTCGATGAGCGTGAGCACCAGCTTTGCCAGGCCCTGCGCCGCCTGGTCCGGACTTGCGTCGATCCTCCTGGGCAGCGCTCCGGTCATCTGCTCCAGTTCTTGCACAACGCCGAGAAGCGTCGCCTCCCGGTCAGAGCCCGACTGAACCATCGGGCGATCCGTTCGCGAAGTGGTACGGAGGCCAGGGACCGGTGAGCAGAAAGCCGAAGGCGGAAAAGCGCTGCTGGACGACGCCGACCCGCTCGCGAAAGGCGGCCACACGGTCGTGGGCCACCAGATAGGACGCGCTCAGCGTCAACCGCTCGGTCAGAAACGGCCGGAGGCTGCTTTCCGCCACCAGAGGCTCCAGCAGCGCGCCAAGCTCTGCGATGAGCTGCTGGCCCCGCTCGCGCTCTCGGGCCCCTCGGCGCTCTTCCTCCATCCTTCGCCGCAGGTAGTTCGTGCCGGGACCGCGCACGCACAACGGCAGCGGAAGCCCAGGGACGGCTTCCGTCCCGGGAGCGGGCGCAAGAATACGGAGACCCATCTCCACCCTCCCGCCCACCCGTCGGAGCGCCGAACCGAGCGCGCGGGAGCCCTGCCGTAGGAATCGCGTCACGGCCTCGTTGCCGGGCAGGAGGCTGTTATAGCGCATCGGCAAGACCGGCCGGTCACGCATGATCGCCTCGACGACCGCTTCGTGCCGCCCCACGTGCGCCTCGTCAATGGGCCAGAGGTCGAGGGGTGAGTAGCTCGCGACAGCTGCGAGGTCGGGACCCCCCACGAGAAAGACCGGGCTGTCGCCCAGGCCCAGGACGCCTCGCGCGAGCGGCGGGGGGTACCCGACTACGCCGTACAGGTAGACTGCCGTCATGGGTGGGACAGTGGGAAGGTGCCGGGGACGCGCCACTCCCTCGCGGTCTCCACCGAGCAGAGCAAGAGGCGGAGCCCCACGTGGATCAGGTCCACATCGGCGACCGACAGCGTGACGTCGCCCGCGACGACCACGCCGCGGTTGAGGACGCGGTCCAGGGTTTCGAGCAGCGTCACCTGCCGCTCGAGGAGGGACTCCGGCGCACGCTCAGGCATCTACCGGCAACCCCGGCGTGAAGTGGTACGGCGGCCAGGGGCCCGAAGCCGTGAGGCGAAAGCCGTCGCGGCGATGATCCCGATTCCAGCGTTCCACCTCCTCGAGGAAGGGCTCCACCTCGCGGCGTTCGAGGAGGCAGGCCAGGCTCAGGACGAGACGCCCGCCCTCGGAGGCGAACCCGGCGGCAGCGGGATTGCGAACCAGCCTCACTACCCGCGGCGCCACGGCCGCCACCGCGTCGTCAGCCAGCTCCACCTCCCGCTCCAGCGACCGCGCGGCGAGCAGCTCCTCGGCCTTCCTTCGCGCGAAGAAGCGGTGCCCGGGCAACGCTTCGGTCTCGGCGGCTCCCTGGGCGAGAAGGGCTGGGTCGCCCCGCAACGGCGCGGTCCGCAGGGAGGCGCGGTGCGAGAAACCCTTCAGCCCCCACTCCTCCTTGTCGGCCAGGTACCGCAGCGCCTCGCGCAACGTCCGCGCGTTCCTGGCCAGCACCGCGCGCACCCGCTCGATGCCCAGGAAGACGGTACCGAACCGGAGCGGGAGAACCGGCCCGCGCGCCAGCAGTGCCGCCACCACCCGCTCGTGCCGCCGCACCTTCTCCTCGAGCCATCCCACGTCTTGCAGGTTGCGCCGCAGGGGCTCGCTGCCGAACTCGGCGAGCGGCACGACACTCGCCGCCGCCCCGATTCCGCGGCACACGAGCAGGGTGACGGGCGACTTCCCGTCCATCCCCTCCGGGGGCACGAGATCCCCCGGCAGCACCAGCGCGTACACATACCAACCGTGCGCGGGCGGCGACGCGCCGGAAACGTCCGGGACCTCGCGGGCGGCGCGCATCAGGGCTCCAGGCCCTCCTCGAGCCGCAGCCGATGGATCACGTACCGGACCTCGATATCCTTCGGCAGAAAGCGGTCCACCTCGTGGAGCGCCCCCACGAAGAGCACGCCTACCTCGCCGTCGCGCAGCGTCTGGTCAATGCGACGGCCGATGAACTCGTCGCGCGCTTTCAGGATCTTTGCCCCCTCCTCGGCGTACTGGTCTTTGGCCCGCCTGCGAGTCTCCTCCTCGTCGGCGCTCGCGACGGCGCTGATCAGCTCGTACTCTCTGCGCAGCAGCGCGGGCTCTTCGGTGCCTTCGAGCCGCGCGCCCTTGTCGATCAGCTCCAGGACCAGCCCGTAGTTCCTGCTGCCTTGGGCGGCCACCTGCCGCACGATCTCCAGCTCCCGATCGCAGACCGGAAGCCCGTCCTGGTACAGCCGCACCTTCTCCCACCGCAGGTCTTGAGCCAGTAGCCGTTCTCGAATGCCCTGCCACAACTCCTCGATCAGCGCGCGGCGGCCCGGCCACCGCTCGGGCCCGAAGCGCTCGACGAACCGCTGCTTCAGCAGTTCCGCCTTGGAGCCCATGTCCGCCACGCTGTGGACGGTGGGGACGTACAGCAGCTTCCTCATCATCGCTCATGCGGTGGAGGCCTTACCTCCTTCATCTCGTCGGCGACCACTCGGAGCAGCCTATCCAGTTCGAACGGCTTGCCGATGAACTCGCGCACGCCCAGCGCCATCGCCTCCCTCACCTGCGCCGGCGTCCCGTGCGCCGTGAGGATCACCACCCGGGGTGCGCGGCCGCCCTCCCTGATGCGCCTCAGCGTCTCGAGCCCGCCCATCCCGGGCAGCGCGAGGTCCAGCACGATCAGGTCGGGCATCTCCCGCCGCACCAGAGCGAGCGCTTCCTCCCCGCTCGCCGCCGTGCTGACCGCGCACCCCTCGAGGGAAAACGCCGTGGCGAGCAGCTCGCGAAGATCCCGCTGATCCTCCACCACGAGGAGCCTCCCCCTCACCTCGCCCATCCACGCTCCTGTTCCGTGGCCCGCAGCGACCCCAGCGCCTCGCCGAGATGAGACATCCTCAGCGCGTAGCCCCGAAAGGCCGGGTCGGTGCCCCACGGGTGCGCCTCGAGGTATTCGCGGATCGCCAGCATCGTGCCCTTGCGGCACACGGCCTCGATGTCGGCACCCGAGCAGCCCTCGCTCCCCTTTGCCAGCGCCGCGAGGTCTACGTCGTCGGCGAGCGGCCTTCCTCGGCAGTGGACCCCGAAGATGGCCAACCGCGCCGCCTCATCCGGGAGGGGGATGGCGATCAGGGAGTCGAACCGCCCCGGCCGGAGCAGCGCAGGATCCACCATGTCGAGCCGGTTGGTCGCGGCCAGGACTACCACTCCGCGGATCTCTTCGATCCCGTCCAGCTCGGTGAGGAGTTGGCTGATCACCCGTTCGGTGACGTGGGAGTCACCTGCTCCCCCGCGCACCGGCGCCAGCGCGTCCACCTCGTCGAAAAAGACCAGGCACGGAGCGGCCTGCTTCGCGCGCCTGAACATCTCCCGGATGCCCTTCTCCGACTCCCCCACCCACTTCGACATGAGGGCGGGTCCCTTGACGGAGATGAAGTTGGCCTGGCTCTCGGTGGCCACGGCCCGGGCGAGCAGGGTCTTGCCGGTGCCGGGCGGTCCGTGGAGGAGGATCCCCTTGGGCGGCCGCGCGCCGGCGTGCTGAAACAGGCCGGCGTACGTGAGCGGCCACTCCAGAGCCTCCTGCATCTCCGCCTTCACCTCCTCGAGGCCGCCGATCGCATCCCACCGGACGTCGGGGATCTCCACGGTGATCTCCCTGAGGGCCGAGGGCTCGACCTCCCTGAAGGCTTCGGCGAAGTGCTCGCGGTCTATGCGTAGCTCCGCCACGACCTCATAGGGGATGGCGCCGGCCTCGAACTCGATCTGGGGGAGGATGCCCCGCAGAGCCGCCATCGCCGCCTCGCGGCACAGGGCCTCGAGATCGGCTCCGACGAAGCCGTGGGTCATCTCCGCCAGCTGCTCGAGGTCCACCCGGTCCGCGAGCGGCATCCCCCGGGTATGGATCTGGAGGATTTCAAATCGGCCCTTGCGGTCGGGGATGCTGATGGTGATCTCCCGGTCGAAGCGCCCTGGCCGGCGCAACGCGGGGTCTAGGGCGTTCGGGATGTTGGTGGCGCCGATGACGATCACCTGCCCTCGCGAGCGGAGGCCGTCCATCAGCGCGAGGAGCTGCGCCA
>JACQPS010000292.1 GCA_016207445.1 Gemmatimonadota bacterium
CGTCCAGGCGCAGCGTGGCCGTGCTCACGTGACGACTCCGCTCTCCGGCCGGGCGCCGGCCTGGCGCTCGGGCCAGAGCCAGACGGCGGCCGTGAGCGCGGTCGCGCCCAGGCCGAGCACGGCGAGCGCCGCACGGTCCAGCAACAGCCCGACGAACGCCAGCGCGAGCGCCAGCGCCGCCCACAGCGGCCAGATCGAGTCCTCCGGGAAGCGCACCACCTGCTCGGGTACGGCATCCAGAACCGTGGATCCGAGCGTCTCGCGCCCGCCCGCGAGGACCGGCTCCTCCGGCGCCGCGCCGGGCGCGTCGTCCCAGAGCGGATCGCGGCTGCGGACGAGCGGGATGCGGGCGAAGCCGTACGGCGGCGGCGGCGACGGCGTCGCCCATTCCAGTGTGTTGGCGCCCCAGGGATCGGCGCCCGCGAGCGCACCGCGCCGGCGGCTGCGCACGATGTTCCAGAGGGAAACGAGCACGCCGCCCGCGAGCACGAGCGCTCCCAGCGTCGAGATCAGGTTGGGCGTGTCCCAGCCGAGCCCCGGCTGATAGGTGAACACCCGGCGCGGCATGCCGAGCAGCCCGGAGAGGTGCATCGGGAAGAAGCCGACATTGAAGCCGAGGAACATGAGCCAGAAGCTCCACCGGCCCAGTCGTTCGTCGAGCAACCGGCCGCTGATCTTGGGCAACCAGTAGTAGAGGCCCGCGAAGACGGGGAAGACGTTCCCACCCACCAGCACGTAGTGCAGGTGCGCGACCACGAAATACGTATCGTGCACCTGCCAGTCGAAGGGGATGACGGCGGTCATCACGCCCGAGAGCCCGCCGATCACGAAGATCACCACGAAGCCGAGCGCGAAGAGCAGCGGCGTCTTCAGCACCGGGGCTCCCGCGCGCAGCGTCGCGATCCAGGCGAACACCTGCATCGCGCTCGGGATGCTCACCGTCATGCTGGCCGCGCTGAAGAAGCTGAGCGACAGCTGGGGCAGCCCCGTCGCGAACATGTGATGCACCCAGACGCCGAATCCGACGAGCCCGGTGGTCACGGTCGCGAGCGCGACGAAGCCGTAACCCACCATCGAGCGACGCGCGAACACCGGGAGCACCATCGAGACGATCCCCGTCGCCGGCAGAAAGACGATGTAGACCCACGGGTGGCCGAGGATCCAGAAGAGGTGCTGCCAGAGGAGCGGGCTCCCGCCCAGGGCGGGGTCGAAGAAGGCCGTGCCGAATTTGCGATCTAGTTCCAGGAACACGAGCGCGACCGTGAGGGACGGCAGGGCGAAGAGGATCGCGAACGACGTCGTCAACGTGCTCCATAGGAAAAGCGGGATGCGGTCCAGCGACATGCCGGGCGCGCGCAGCTTGAAGATGGTGGCGATGAAGTTGATCGCGCCCGTCGTGGTGGAGATGCTCAGGAACAAGAGCCCCAGCGCGTAGAAGTCGAGGTTGGGCCCCTGGGAGTAGTCGGGCCCGGTCAGCGGCACGTAGGCGAACCAGCCGCCGTTGGGCGCGACACCGAACAGGAAGCTGGAGTAGAGGAAGATGCCGGAGAACAGGAACACCCAGTAGCCGAAGGCGTTGAGGCGGGGGAACGCCATGTCGCGCGCGCCGATCATGAGCGGCACGAGAACATTGCCGAACCCCGCCAGCACGGGCGCGGCGTAGAGGAACATCATGGTCGTGCCGTGCATGCTGAAGATCTGGTTGTACGCCTCGGGCGAGAGCAGCGCCTGGCCCGGCCGCGCGAGCTGGAGGCGCATCAGCAGCGCCTCCAGGCCGCCGAGCACGAGAAACACGAACGCCGTGATCAGGTAGCGCCTGCCGATGATCTTGTGGTCGATGGTGGCGAAGCGGCCCCGGAGGCCCGGCGGCGTCTGCCACAGCCGCTCGAGCCGCTCCTCGGCCGTTGCCACTGTCGCGGCGCTCACCGGAGGCCCTCCAGGTACGCCGCCAGCGCCTGCAGGCTCGGGCCATCCAGGTCCATGGCGGGCATGCGGATGCCGGGCTTCCTCGCGGGCGCGTCCGCGATCCAGTCCTGGAGATGGCGGGGGGTGTTCGGGATCATGCCGGCGCCGAGCGTACGGCGGCTGCCGATGTGCGTGAGGTCGGGCGCGATGGCGCCGCCCGGGGCCGGGCTCGGACCCGGTGCGGTGCGGAAGGTGTGGCAGAACACGCACCCGGCCTGAATGAAGACCTGCTGTCCCTGGCGCGTGAGCGCGTCCGTCGGCGGCAGTGCCGGGCCGGCCTGCCAGTCCAGCCAGCGGGTGAACTCCTCGGGCGGCTCGGCGATGACCAGCAGGCGCATGTTCGCGTGCTGGAGTCCGCAGAACTCCGAGCAAGCACCGGGATAGAGGCCGGGCTCCGCCGCCTCGAGCACGATGCGGTTGGTCCGGCCGGGCAGCATGTCGATCTTCCCGTGCAGCCGTGGCACCCAGAAGCTGTGGTTCACATCGTCCGAGCGCACGGCGACGCGGACCGCGCGCCCGACCGGGATGTGGATCTCGTTCGCCGTCGTGACGGTGCGCCCCGTATCCGGGTGGCGGTACCGCACCTCCCACCACCACTGGTGCCCGATCACCTCCAGCTCGAGCGTGCCCGCGGCGTAGGGCGCGGCGATCGAGGCGAGCGTCAGCATGGTGCCGCTGAAGAGCGCGATCAGCACAGCCGTGGTGAGCACGCTGCCCCAGACGATCAGCCGCGTGCTTCCCTCTTCGACCACGACCGCCGCCGGCTGGGGGCGGCGCCACGCGTGCAGCACCGGTCGTAAGAGGAGATAGAAGACGACGCCGGCCACGACCGCCGCGCCGGCGAACATGATCCAGCCGATGCGCGCGATGGCGTCGGCGGCGGGGCCGTGCGGGTCGAGCGCGGACTGGGTTTCCGCGCAGCCGGTCGCGAACAGCGCGCCGAGCGCCGCGCCGAACCACTGGGCGAATCGGGCTCGGCGAGAGCCGCGGGCCGGAGTTTGCCGTGTAGGGACCATCTCGGGGCGGGAGGGCCTTGCAGGAGCCGTTCCGTCGCGCGGCGAGCCCCCGGGCGAGCCAGCTCGCCGCTGTGCTTGACGGCGGCCGCGCTCTCGCTCTAACCTCGGCCGGTCACGCGCGCGGTCAGCTCTGGGGGCGACGCCGTCGCGCGTGCTCGCCGCGCCTCCCAATGCGACTCCCGATCGACCCGGAATACGTGCTGCGCACGGCACGTCGGCTCGTCCAGATCGAGTCGGTCAACCCCGCTTTCTGCGAGGGCCGCAGCAACGAGGTGGCAGTCGCGGGCGTTGTGGCAGGGGCGCTCGAGCGGCTGGCGCTGGAGGTCACGCGCCGGGAGCCGGAGCCCGGCCGGATCACCGTGCTCGGCCGGCTGCCGGGGCGGGGCGGGCCGACGCTGCTGCTGTACGCGCACCTGGACACGGTCGGAGTGGAGGGGATGGCGGCGCCGTTCGGGGGCGCGCTTCGGGACGGGCGCATCTACGGCCGGGGCGCGTACGACATGAAGGGCAGCCTCGCCGCCTGCCTGGGGGCGGTGAAGGCGCTGGTGGACGCGCGCGTGGAGCCCCCGGGCGACGTGCTCGTTGCCGCCGTCGCCGACGAGGAAGCGGCGAGCATCGGTATGACGGACCTGCTCGCGGCGATCCGCCCGGACGCCGCAATCGTGACCGAGCCGACGGAGCTGCGGCTGTGCCTGGCGCACAAGGGCTTCGCCTGGCTGGAGGTCGAGACCCTCGGCCGCGCGGCGCACGGCAGCCGCTTCGAGGAAGGGGTTGACGCCAACATGCGCATGGGGCGCTTCCTGGTCGAGCTGGAGGCGCTCGAGCGGCGGCTCCGGGCGTCGCCGCCGCACCCGCTGCTCGGGCCGCCCTCGTTGCACGCAGCCGTGCTGCGCGGCGGTACCGGCCCGAGCACCTATGCCGCGTCCTGCCGGCTGGAGCTCGAGCGACGTACGGTGCCGGGTGAGTCGGAGGCCAGGGTCGTGCAGGAGCTGCGCGAGATCACCGAGCGTCTGGCAGCCGCCGACCCGAGCTTCCGCGCGGAGATCCGGCCACTGCTCTACCGGGAGCCGTTCGAGGCGCGGGCGGACTCGCGCGTCGCGAGCACGGTGGCACGCCTGGCCCGGGAGGTGCTGGGGGCCGAGCCGGCGCGCATCGGACTGCCGTTCTGGATGGACGCCGCGCTCCTGGCCGCCGCCGGCGTGGACACCGTCGTGATCGGACCGAGCGGCGCCGGCGCGCACGCGCCCGAGGAATGGGTGGAGGTGGACTCGATCGTGAGGCTGGCGGAGATCCTGGCGGGAGCCGCCGTCGCATACGGAAGTTGACAGTCAACAGTTGACAGTCGACAGGGGCCGTGCCGCCATAACGGCAACCGCCAACCGCCAACCGTCAACTGTCAACTGTGAACCGTGAACTGCTATTGCCCTCCCGCCGCCTTCGCTGGCTGAGCCACCTTGCTCAATTCCGCGAACGGCACGATGCGGCCGTGAATCGGCAGGATCCTGTCGACCTTCAGCTTCCGCTTCGTGATGTTCTCGAGCAGGTTCGCGGCGTGCGGGAACTGCGGCATCGTCGTCGCATCCGGCGGCGGCGGCGTGAACACATCCGCCTCGGCCAGCAGCCGTTCCTTCGGGAAGTACACCATCAGCAGCGTCTCGGCGTGCGGGCTCCCATTGATCGGATAGATCTCGATCGTGCGCATCTTGTCCTTGCGCACCAGCTTCTCCCTGTCCTTCACCGGCAGGAAGAGCAGCGGCCGCGGGTTGCCGCTCAGCGCATCCGGCTGGATCGTGTGCTTGCGCGCAACCACGTCCTCGAAGAACGCCTTCGTCTTCTCGTGCGCAATGACCGTGAGGCCTTCGGAGACCGCCGCGCGGATACCGCCGGAGTGATCGAAATGGTGGTGGCTCGCGACCACGTATTTGAGGGGCTTGTTCGGGCGCAGCTCCTTCGCCTTCTGGATCACCGCCAGCGTGCGCATGTCGTTCTGCGGCGCCTCGATCAGCAGCAGGTGGTCCGAGAACTCGACCAGGATGCTGTGGTGTGACTGCCCCGCCAGGTACCAGATGCCCGGGGCCGCCTCTTCCACGGTCACGTTGGGCGTGGGCGGCGCGGGCGGGTCGGCTTCGCGCACGTCCTTGGGAGCTTGCAGATCACCGACATTGGTGTTCGCCGCAACCTTCGCATACGTGATCTCGACGCTGGTCCACTGGTCGGTCTTCCCGGTCCACCGCGTGGGCAGCTTGAGGCCCGCGCCCGCGTCCTGCCAACCGTCGAACCAGCTCTCGACCGCGACATCGCCCAGGACCGTATTGCTCTCCCAGCGCGTAACAGAAGCGGGCAGACGGGTCATCCCGTCGACTGCGAGCTTCAACTTCATGCCGTCGCGGCTCTCGATCATGACCTCATCGCGCTCGCCGACCTTCTGCACGCCGGACAAGCGCGCGCCCGGTCCCGTCGCGGCGCGCAACGCCACGACCGGAATGTTGTACATGACCGCCGCACGGTCTTGCGCGACCTGCTCCGACGCGCGCGCGATATCGCCGTTCGGCTGGATGTTGAATGCGACCTCGCCATCCACAGCGTTGGTGAACCGTTGGGTCGATGGATTGCCTGTGGGGAAGGCGGGCGTGCGCTCGACGTCCACTCGCCAGCGCCCGGCTGGAACGTCGACCGCGGCGCGATAGTTGGAGACTTCAAATGCCGGCAGTTCCGCGGCCGGCGCCACGTTCTGGCCCAGGCTGTACTGCCGGCCCTTCCCGCCCTCGAACAGCAGCGTATTCGCGTTGTGGATTGCCACCCAGCCGCCCATCGCCTTTGCCGCATCGTTCACGATTCGCTGCTCGGCCGTGAGCGGCTTGACGGTGAACGGGACCGACACCTGCGTCAGGTCCCAGGCGGACTTGAGCACGCCGCCGTCGCCCTGCTCCTCGACGCGGATGGTGAAGCGCTCGACCGGCTGCGACAGCTCCCAGGTCTGCATGTCGATGCGTGCAAAATCGTAGGCGCCGTCATAGTCGGTGCCCCACTGACCCGTCCGCTTGTTCACGATCAGCTTCCACCCCGTCGGCGAGGGCATGGTCCAGAGCGTGTAGAGCCCGGCCGGGACGGTCGTGCTGCCGATCACGACATCGTGGTCGGCTAGAAAGTGCGTGGCCTCGTTCGCGCCCATGCGCCACACCTGGTTCCACGGCACCAGCGCGCCGAAGACGGCTCGCCCGCGCTTGGCCGGCCGGCCGTAATCGACCAGCACCATGGCACCGCGCACGGTCGCGCGCGCCGTATCGCGCGGCGAGAGCGGGCCGAGCCCCACGCCGCGTGCGTCGCGGTCCGCGAAGTTCTGGGCGAGCGCCTCGAGGTTCGGCCAGCGCAGGCGATCGATCTTGAGGTTGGTCATGCCCGCATCCAGCGAGACGAGCCGCCCCTGCCGATCGAGCCGCCCCTTCCACGTCCCGAGTTGCTCGGTCGTCAGCGCCACGGAGTCGCGACCCATGCGGCGGTATACCACGGGCGAAGGGCCGCCGCCCCCGAGCATGTTGAGCGCGACGCTCTCGACCCCCGCCTGGCGGGCGCGCCGGATCACCTCCTCGTACGGTGAGTAGAACGCGGCCACCTGCGGCACCATATCGGGCCTGCCCGGCACCTTGCGTGTGCGCGGCGGATTCGTACCCTGCGTCGTCTCGAACACCGCACTGTCGCCGCTGAACGTCACCACCGTCTTCGACGTCGGCGCCGCGTCCGCCGGTGCATTCGCCGCCCGCACGCTCGATTCCAGCCGCGTGATCGAGCCGTCCGCGGCCCACTCCAGCGCGAACCGCCGCAGCGTCGTGCGCGGCGTCCGGTGCACTGCTTCCGCCTCCAGCCGGTTGGCCGTGCGCACGTACCGCTCGATCGAGATCGTGTCCACGCCCAGGCGCACGATGAACGCCCCGCTGTCCGGTCTGGGCTGCCCCTGCGCCAGCGCACTCGCGGTGCCCAGCAGCGTGAACCAGACGGTGGCAAACGCAACTCGCGACATGGCTTCACCTCAGGAAAGTGAGATCCTGCGACGCGCAGCGCCCATGGGCCACGACCCGCGGCCTGCGCAAACCGTTGTCCGGAAGAAGCGAAACGGGGTGGCTACGCCTTACAATACAGCCGAAGCGGCCACGCCCGCAACCGCGCCACCGGCGCCGGCGGCCCCGTGGAACCCCCTGGCCTTCGCCCGCATCCGAGTCCTCGTCCGAGCCCGAGCCCGAGCCCGAGCCCGAGGGTTATCTGGGCAAATACCGCTTGGGATACTTCGCGACCACCGTGTAGTTCGGATCCACGATGTTTGCCACCGTGGCCTCGCCGACCTGCGCCAGCACCTGGTACGCCTCCCAGCGCTCGAAGCCGTACGCTTCTTCCAGCCACTCGACGAGCTCGACGTGCGCCAGGCGGAAGGCGTCGATGAGCGGGCGCGCGCTGCCGGCCACCATGATGTAGTCGGCATCCTCGAGGCGCGGCCAGTCGAGGGTCCTGCCCTTGATCAGGTCGAGCTGGAGCACCACGTCCATGGTGGCTTCGAGGCCCGTGCCGGCCACCTCGCCCTCGCCCTGGAGCGCGTGGCCATCGCCGAAATAGAGGTAGGCGCCGTCGTGGAAGATCGGCAGGTACACGGTCGTTCCCTCGCGCACCTCGGGCGCGTCCATGTTGCCGCCGAAGTCACCGGGCCAGAGGCCGGCGAACGCTTCTTCTCCGCGTGGCGCCACCGCGACCCGCCCGAGCATGGGCCGGAGCTGCACCTCGATCCGCTTCATGCGGCTGTTCGGCAGTTCGAGCACGCCCACCCCACGCGCGCGATCGAGCCGCCAGAGAAAGCGGCGATCCGGCACCGGCGGATTCAGCATGCGCACGCGCGCGTCGCCGGCCAGGCCGCCGAAGTTCGGGTTGATGCGCGCCGGCGCCAGGTCGCGGTTCGGCCGAAGCCGCAGGATCTTCACGACCAGGATGTCGTTCGTCGTCGCGCCCTCCACGTAGATCGGGCCCACCTCTCCCGGCCAGGCGCCGCCCTCGGCCGTGTAGTACGGGCCCATGAGTGTCTCGGTGACCAGGACGGTCCCGGGCTTCACCCGCAGCACCGGCTCCCGCACCGCAAACGTGGGGTAGCCCCGTGTCGCCTGGAACCGGATCGTGTCCTGGGCTGCCATCGGGCCGGGCACAAAGACCAGTAGGGCGGACGTCATCAGCACGAGCTTCGACATAGCCGTTCCTCCGAGGTAGCACTGCCTACTTGCGTGAGCACGCAGCCGACGCGACATAATAGCGCCGCCGCCTGGCTGCCTGCTTTGCACGCGCATGGCGGCCGGGGGTGCAGAACAGATGTTTTTGCCGCCGGACTTGACCCAGATCCCAGGCGCGCGTACCATAACGCTAGAGATAAGAATAATCATTCTCCACAGCGGAGGACGCCGTGCTCAAGGAAAACGTGCAGGAGGGGATCAACGAGCAGATCCGCCACGAGCTGTACTCGGCCTACCTCTATCTATCGATGTCGGCACACTTCGAGGATCAGTTCTGGAAGGGGTTCGCGCACTGGATGCGACTGCAGGCGACGGAGGAGCTGAAGCACGCGCTGCGGCTGTTCGACTTCGTGCTGCGGCGGGGCGGCCTGCCGACGCTGAAGCCGATCGACCAGCCGCCGGCGAGCTTCACATCGCCGCTGGACATCTTTCAGCGCGCCCTGGAACACGAGCGCACGAACACGGGGGCCATCAATCAGCTTTTCGAGCTGGCGATCAGCGAGAAGGATTACCCGACGCGCGTGGAGGTGGAATGGTTCATCACGGAGCAGGTGGAGGAGGAGAACACGGCGGAGGAGATCGTGGAGCGCGCGAAGCTGGCCGGGGATGACCGCGGGGCGCTGCTCCTGCTCGACCAGCAGCTCGGTGGCCGGACATCGAGTGACTAACTGTAGTCAACGGTCAACAGTTGACAGTTGACAGTTGACAGTCGACAGTCGACAGTTGACAGTCGACAGTCGACAGTATGTGCAGACTGTCGACCCGTCGACTGTAAACTGCAAACTGTCGACCGGAGTTCAATCTCCCGCTTCCACCGCAACCGGTACCGGTCCCGTCTCTGGCACGGCCGCGGGCGCCTGCTGCGGCGCGAAGCGACCGAGCAGCCACTCGCGCGCCTGGTCCAGCACCGCGTATACGGTGGGGATCACGACCAGGGTCAGCAAGGTGGAGGTGATCACGCCGCCGATGACCGCGCGCCCGAGCGGCGCGCGCCAATCGGCGCCCTCGCCGATGCCGAGGGCGACGGGGAACATACCCGCGATCAGCGCGAAGGTGGTCATCAGGATCGGGCGCAGCCGGATGCGGCCCGCCTCGATCAGCGCCTCGCGACGGCTCATGCCCTGCTCCCTCCCCCATTTGGCGAAGTCGATCAGCAGGATCGCGTTCTTGGCGACGATGCCGGCCAGCAGGATCACGCCGATCATGCTCATGATGTTGAGCGTATCGCCCGTGACCAGGAGCGCGAGCACCACCCCGATGAGCGAGAGCGGCAACGAGACCAGGATCGCGATGGGATCGAGGAAGCTGCCGAACTGGACCACCAGAATCAGGTACATGAGCAGCACCGCGATGGCCAGCGCCGTGAAGATGCGGCCGAACACCTCCTGCTGGTCCTCGGCTTCCCCGCCCTGCGTGATGCGGTAGCCGGGCGGGAGCTGCACCCGCTCGAGCCGCGGCTGGATGTCCGCGAGCACTTCGCCCAGCGAGCGGCCGCTCACGTTCGCCTGCACGTTGATCACGCGCTCGCGATCCAGGTGGCTGATCTGCGCGGGTCCGAGTCCCTCGCGGATGCGCGCGATCTGCCCGAGCGGCAGCACGGCAGGGCCGTCCGCACCCGACACCACGATCGGCAGTTGCGCCAGGTCGCTGGCGCGGCGGCGCGCCTCCGGGGTGAGGCGGACCATGACGTCGCGTGTCTCGCCGGTCGGGTCGATCCAGTCGCCCGCGTCGATGCCGGCGAACGCCGGCCGAAGCGACTGCGCGACCTGCGCCACATTCACGCCCAGTGCGCTGGCGAGGCCGCGGTCGAGCTCGACCTCGAGCTCGGGCTTTTGCCCGCGCGTGGACAGGCCGACGTCGACGGCGCCGGGCACCTGCCGGACCTGCTCCGCGACGCGCTCGGCGAGCCGGGTCAGCTCGCCGGCGTCGGCTCCGCGCAGCTCGATCTGGATCTGCTTGTAGTTGCCGTACATCCAGGCCGTGAACACGGAGTAATCGGCGCCCGTCAGACGGCCCACCTCTCCGCGCACCGTCTGCGCCAGCTCGTTCTGATGCACGTCTCGCTCGCTCTTCGGTAGGAGCCGCACGTAGATGTTCGCCTGGTCCACCGCGCCCGACTGGCCGCCGATCGTCGTATAGGTGTACTCCACGTCCGGATGGCCGCGGGCAATGCCATCCGCCTCTTCCGCCTTCCGGCGGGTGTAGTCGAGGTTCGAGCCGGGCGGAGTCTCCACCTGGATGATGAACTGACTGTTGTCCGAATCGGCCATGAAGCTGGTGCCGCCGACCGTCGCCTGCAGCGCGAGCGCGCCGACGAACGAGCCTGCCGCGATCAAGAACATCGCCAGCCGGTGGTCGAGCGCCCAGCCGATCAGCCGCTTGTAGTTCTCCGCCTGCCGGTTGAACCAGGTGTTGAAGCGCGCGAGCGCGCGCGCGATCGGGTTCCGGTACTCGTGCTGCTCGGCCTGCGGATCCGCCCAGTACGCGGACAGCATGGGGTCGAGCGAGAACGAGACGAAGAGCGAGAGCAGGACGGCCGTCGCGATGGTGAGCGCGAACGGCTTGAACCACTGGCCGGCCACCCCACCCATGAAGGCGACGGGCACGAAGACCGCCACGATCGAGAAGGTGGTGGCGGCCACGGCCAGCCCGATCTCGGCCGTACCCTGGCGCGAGGCCGTGAAATGGTCCTTCCCCTTCTCGATGTGTCGGACGATGTTCTCGCGGACCACGATCGCGTCATCGATCAGGATGCCGATCGCGAGCGATAGCCCGAGCAGCGACATCGTGTTCAGCGTGAAGCCGAACACCCACACCGCGACGAACGCGCCCAGCACGCTGACCGGCAGCGCGAGACCGGTGATGACGGTCGAGCGCCAGGAGTTCAGGAACAGGAAAACGACGAGAATGGTGAGCAGCGCCCCCTCGAGCAGCGCCTCCTGGACGTTGCGGACCGAGTCGTGAACCCGCTCACCCGCGTCCTGCACGATGTCCATCTTGACGCCGGCGGGAAGCGTCCGACGCACGGCGTCCACCTTGTCGCCGATCCGTTCGCTCACGTCCGTCGTGCTGAAGCCGCGCGCCTTGATGATGTCGATGCCCACGGCCTGGCGCCCGTTGTAGAGCGCGAGCGAGCGCGGCTCCTCGGCGCCATCGCGGGCGACCGCGATGTCGCCGAGCCGCACCACGCGATCCCCCCGCTGCGCGACGACCAGGTGCGTGAAGTCGCGCGGCGTATCCAGCCGCCCCTTCAGGCGGATCGTGCGCTCGTCCAGCACGCCCGTCACGCGGCCGACCGGCGCGGCCAGGTTCTGCGCCTGCAGCGCCTGCACCACCTGTCCCACGCTCACGCCCGCGGCCTGCAGCGCGTCCGGGCGCAGCTCGACCGTGAGCTCGCGCTCGATGCCGCCGACGACGTTCACCTGCGCCACGCCGTTGATCCCGCGCAGCTCCTTCGTGAGCCCGGGATCAGCGATGCGGGTGAGCGCAGCCGGCTCGATCGTCTCGGAGGAGAGCGTGAGCGACACGATCGGCTGGTCCTGCGGGTCGAAGCGCTGCAGGATCGGCTCCTCCATCTCCGGCGGCAGCTCGCCACGGATCATGGAGATCTGGTCGCGCATCTCCTGAGACGCGACCTGGATGTCCTTCTCGAAATCGAAGAAGACGATGATCTGGGCGAAGCCGTCCTGCGCGAACGAGCGCATCTCGTCGACCCCGCTGATGGAGGCGATCGCCTCCTCCATCGGATCGACGACCTCTCGCTCCACGCCCTGCGGCGAGGCGCCGGGATAGATCACGGTGACGGCGACGATTGGCTGCTGGATGTCCGGGTACTCGTCCGTCTTCAGGTTGACCAGCGCGAACAGGCCGAAGATAGCGACCGCCAGCACACTGACCACCGTGACGATCGGGCGGCGGATCGCGAAATCGGAGAGAACCATGGCGCGTGCTCCTTAGCGCTCGAGGCGCACGGGGGCGGCCGCTTTCTGCACCCGCACGGCCGTTCCGGGTGCGACGCCGCGAGCGCCGTTCACCAGAATCGTATCCCCTTCACTGAGACCCGAGCGCACCTCGACGCGCTCCGCGAGCTCGTCCTCGATGCCGAGCTCGACCAGCACGCGCTCGACGCGCCCGTTCTGGATGCGCAGCACGGCGGGCGTGGAGCCGGTCAGGTCCACGGCATTGTGAGGGATCGCGAGCCCCGCGCGCACTTCGGCTGCGACGCGGCCCTCGGCGAAGAGGCCGGCGACCAGCGATCCGCCGGCGTTCGGGATCGAGACGATGAGCGCGATTTGCCGCGTGGCCGGATCCGCCGTGGGGCTGATCCGCTCGACGCGCCCCTCGAAGCTGCGAGTGCCGTAGCCCTGTACGGTGAAGCGCACGGGTGCGCCGAGACGCAGCACGCCCAGCTGCTCCGCCGGCACGGCGGCCTCGAGCCGCATGCGGGACGGATCGACCACGGTGAAGAGCGGCATGCCGGGTTGGACGACGTCGCCTCCGCTCACCTCCCGGCGGCTGACCACGCCCGTGATCGGCGAGCGCACGGTGGTCTTGCCGAGCTGCTTCTCGGCGAGCGCGAGCCGGGCGCGCGCGTCGGCAAGCTGCGACTCGGCGCTCATGGCGTTCCAGCGTGCGCCCTCCAGCTCGCGCTCGGCGAGCGCGCCGGCGGCGGCCAGGCGCTCCGCCCGCTCGGCGTTCCGCCGCGCCACCACGGCCGCCTGCTCGGCGGTCGCGACCGAGGACTTCGCCGACAGGAAGGCGTCGCGCAGCGCGGTGTCCTCCAGCCGCGCCAGCGGCGTCCCCCTGGAGACGCGCTGGCCCTGCTCCGCGTACGTCTGAAGCACCGCGCCGGCGACCTCCGCCCGCACGGCAGCCTCCTGCTCGGGCCGAAGTGACCCGGACAGCACCGGACCGTGCTCGATCCGCTGCGACCGTACCACGGCAATGTTCTCCACAGCCACCAGCACGGGATCGTTCTTCGCTTCCGCCGCCGGGGCCGGCGCGCCATCGCACGCTGCGACGGCGCAGGCGGTGACGACGAGCAGGAGGCCAAGCCCGGCGTGCCTGCGCAGCGCATACACCGCGACCGGGAAACCCGGCCTCGACTCTGGCGCCGAGCCCTGCACGGCCTCTCCCCGTTCCACTCCCCCCGGCTCGTTGCTGCTCCGCGCTCTCGTCCTCAGGCCCACTCTCACCCACTTTATGATCTGGCTCATGGTGCTCCCGTCCGATTCGCCTGGACCGATGTCGTCGTGCGCTGCTGCGGCGCCTGCGGCCCGGCCGGCGCCTGGTACTGCTGCGCCTGCCCGCTCGCGCCGCCGGTGCTGCCC
>JACQPS010000257.1 GCA_016207445.1 Gemmatimonadota bacterium
GTGCCCAGCCACTCAGCAGCGGTTGATCTTCCGCGTACTTGGCGACGATGTCCGGCTCGCTGGCCGCCGCCGAAGCGAGCGTGGGCGGCCGCACCAGCTCGAAGGCGCGGCTGTCGACGAAGAAAGCGGCTGCCTCGTCGGCCATGCCCCACCCGAGGGGCCGCCCGGGGTCGAGTCGAAGGCGAACCAGGGAGCCCGGGATGTAGAACCGGTCGCGCGACAGGTCGGCGAGGGCGTTCCGCACGGGCAGCGCGAACTGCGCGATCGCGAAGTCGGTTGCGCCGTCCAGCGCCACCAGCCGGCCGCCCCGCTCCACGAAGCGCTTGAGCGCGGCGGCGCCGTCCGGCCCGAGCCCACCGCTGTACTCGGGCGGCACCGTTCCGGGAAGATGCCCGGCCAGGATCTGGATCTCCCTCTGGTGGGGGAGGATGATCGCGTCGTAGCGGGACAGGTCGCCCGTACGGATGTCCCGGTCGTGCAGCGTATCGAAGCCGAACTCGTAGCGCTCGAGCAGCCAGCGCGTCCAACCCTCGTCCATGTTGGCCGCCCAGGACTTGTACAGGCCGATGCGAGGAGGCCGGAGTTCCTGGAGGGCGACGTCGGGCCCGCGCGTCACCGCGGCGAAATCGAGCCCCAGCGCCCCCGCCAGCGCCTCGAGCCGCGCGCGCGTCGCGGGCGAAGCCGCCGGAAACACGAAGGTGCCGGCGTCGTACCGGCGGCCCTCCAGCTCGAACGACGCGGCCGCGCGGCTCACGCGCGCGCCCGCGCGCAGCAGTCGGTTCACGGCGAGCACCGCCGCGTTCGGCCGCGGCGAGAGCAGGAACGTGCCGCCCGTGCCGCTGAGCTGGCCGGCGCCCGGCCGCGCCTCCTCCACCGGTTCGGAGGGCGCGCTGAACGCGGAATCGACGCGGTCCACCCGGACACCGTACTGGAGCGGCAGCGTCCAGCCGGTGATGTCGTAGGGAGGCAGCGGGGGGCCGCCGTCGTACTCACGGCGGTCGGGATAGACCTGCTTCTCCATCAGGTCCAATAGATACGGGCGGAACGCCTGCGCGGCGTAGACGATGTGGCTGCCGGCGGGGTAGCTCCGGCCGGCGGCCTCGAACGCCGACGTCGCACGCCGCACGTCGATCCCGCCGCGGCGCAGCACGTTCACGAGCTCGACGGCCGCGCCGGCGTCCCACTGACCCGCGCCTGGAATCACGTAGGCGAAGGGGCTGCCCGCCACGCCGCGCACGATCGACTCCCGGCCCATGCGGTAGGCATCCAGCAGCCAGTCCTCTTTCCGGTCCGCGGCGACGGCCAGCACGGCCAGCGAAGTCGTGAGCATGTAATCGACAGCGTCACGCAGCCGCCACCAGCCGCCCGCCCACGGCTCGGGATAGGAGATGGACGGCTCGTGCGGGGACGGCGCGCCGCCCCGGCGGAAGCTGCGCGGCAGCGAGTCCGGCGGGTAGAAGCGAGGCGTCGCGTACTCGTAGAGCGCCGTCTCGGTCAGAATGCCGATCATGTTGTGGAAGTACGGAGCCGTGCGCATGCCGCCGTTCCACCACATGTCGTACTGGAGGCGCGACACCGCGCCGGTCTTCCCTTCCCGGCTCAGCCGCTGGCTCATGGCCGCGCCCACCAGATTCACGCCCCGCACCACCAGCCCGGGGATGTGCGGGTTCACCGGGTCCGCGAACGGCGGCACGAAGATGCGAGCCGGGAACGGTCCCGTCTGGTGATGGTTGTAGACGATCTGCGGGTACCAGCGGTGATAGAGCACGCGCGCGACTGCGCGCGTCTCCGGCTGGCTGATCTGGTACCAGTCGCGGTTGTTGTCGTGACCCACGTAGTGGTGGTAGAGCCACGGCAGCTCCGCCGTCTCGTACGGCGTTCCCAGGTTGCGTCGGTACCAGTCGGCCACCAGGTCGAGCCCATCGGGATTCATCACCGGCATCAACAGCAGAACGACGTTCTCTCGGATCCGCCGCATCTCCGCCGACTCGTCCGTGGCAACGCGATACGCCAGCAGGGGCGTGTGCTGCGCGCCCGCGACCTCCGTGGCATGCAGCCCGCCATCGATCCACACCACCACCTTGCCCTCGCTCGCCAGCCGCCGAGCGATCCCTTCGTCGGCATCGCGTGCGCGCACGAGTCGCTCGCTCGTGCGCCGCCAGCGCTCGAGCTGCCGCAGGTTCGACTCGCTCGAGAGCAGGACCAGGAGCAGCGGCCGGCCCAGCACGGACCGGCCGATCTCCTCGACCTGCACGCGGCCGCTCGCCGCATCCAGCCGACGGTAGTACTCCAGCATCTGGCCGTAGTCCGCCAGCTTGTGGTCCGCACCGGGCTCGAAGCCGAAGACGTCCGCAGGGTGCGGCGGGCCGCGGCGGACGCGCTCGGATTGCGCCGCCGCGGGCACGGCGACCAGCAGCCCGAGGAGAACGAGCGAAGAGCTTCGCAGGATGTTGCGCATTGGCATCGCGCTCCGATACGGCGTAAAATTGCCCGCGCCTGTCCGATACCGCAACCGGGGCTCGCGTTTGAACTTCTCCGTCAGCCGGCGGTGGTCGCTATTGGCCGGCGCGCTCGCGACGCTGGCCGCCATTGCCGCGGCGCGTGACGATTTGACCGGCGCGCTGCAGAGCATCAGCGCGCGCGACCTGCATGCCCACCTGCTCTTCCTCTCTCACGACCTGCTGGAGGGGCGGGCCTCTGCCAGCCGTGGCGCTGACCTCGCCGCGCTCTACATCG
The DNA here is from genome assembly GCA_016207445.1 of Gemmatimonadota bacterium. Classification (GTDB taxonomy): domain Bacteria; phylum Gemmatimonadota; class Gemmatimonadetes; order Longimicrobiales; family RSA9; genus JACQPS01. The sequence goes on from JACQPS010000257.1 coordinate 2,737, forward strand.
CCAGCCAGCTCATGCGTTCGGGCCTCGAGCCCGTGCGAGGCAGCTACTTCCAGCCGGTGCCCGTGCTCGGCAGCACCGTTCAGCCTGCCGAGCTCGCTGTGGAGTTCGAGACGCGCGGCCGGCGGCTGTCGGGTCGCTATCCTGCCGAGCTGGTGATTGCGCCCGGTGTGGAAGACTCGCTCATCACGCTCAGCAGTGAGGTCGTCTTTGTCGGCTACGGCGTGCGCGCGCCGGAATACCGCTGGGACGACTTCAAGGGCCGCAAGCTCGCGGGCAAGACGCTGCTCGTTCTCGTGAACGAGCCACCGGCCACCCCCGAGGAGCCCACGCTCTTCGCCGGCCGCGCCCTGACCTACTACGGCCGGTGGACTTACAAGCTCGAGCAGGCCGAGCGACAGGGCGCCGCCGCGGTGTTGCTCATCCACACGACCGAGTCGGCCGGTTATCCCTGGGGCGTGGTACAGAGCTCGTGGACCGGCGAGCAGCTCTCGCTTCCGCGCGACGCGGAAGCCCCACCTCCCCTCGCCCTCGAGGGATGGCTCACGCGCGAGCTCGCGCAGCGTGTGCTGGCCGCGGCCGGCCTCGACCTCGAGCAGCTCGCTGGCCGCGCCGCCCGCCGCGATTTCCGTCCCGTCTCGACCGGCGTGATGCTGCACGCGCGCGTGCCCGCACGGCTGCGACGACTCGAGACCACGAACGTGGCCGGGCTACTCTCCGGTCGCGACCCGGCGCAGCGCAACCAGGCCGTGGTCTTCAGCGCGCATTTCGACCATCTGGGGATCGGCCGCGCCGTAGGCGGCGACTCCGTTTATAACGGCGCGTACGACAATGCGAGCGGCGTGAGCCTCTTGCTCGAGATCGCCGAGGCCTTCGCGCGGCTGGAGCCGCCGCCGGAGCGCTCCGTCCTGTTTCTCGCCACGACCGCGGAAGAGGCGGGGCTGCTCGGCGCCGAGTATTACGTGCGCCACCCGCTCTTCCCGCTCGCGCACACACTCGCGAACCTGAACCTCGACGGCGCCAGCCTCTGGGGCGAAACCGACGACCTCATCGCGATCGGGAGCGAACGTTCGACACTCGGTCGCATCGTCGAAGCGCGCGCCCGCTCGATGGGGCTGCTGCTCACCCCGGACGCCGCCCCCGAGAAGGGCTTCTTCTTCCGCTCCGACCAGTTCCCCTTCGCCCGCGCGGGCGTGCCCGCGATCGGCATCCGACACGGCACCCGCTTCCGCGGCCGGTCCGAGGAATGGGGTCTCGAGCTGCTCGAGCGCTACGACGCCGAGCACTACCACCAGCCGTCCGACGAGTACGACCCGGGCGCCGATCTCGCCGGCGCCGTGCAGCAGGCACGCGTCGCCTTCCTGGTCGGCTACGATATCGCGCAAATGAGCGGTGCACCCGAGTGGTACGAGGGAGCCGAGTTCCGCAGCGCGCGCGAGAAGGCGGTGCGCGGCCGGTAGCATACGGGGAGGCGCATCACTCCAGCCCAACCCTCACGTGTCCTACAGGCCGGTTGGGAAGTCGAGGAACTCCCACGCCAACCCGAACTTCGCGGAGACGTGCGCAGCCAACGCGCGCACGCCCCACGTCTCCGTCGCGTAGTGCCCACCGTAATAGACGTTGATCCCACTCTCCATGGCCTCGAAGTACGTCCAGTGCGCGCCCTCGCCCGTCACGTATGCATCGAGCCCCGCGGCGAGCGCATCCCGGATCATCGAGCCCGCGCCGCCGGTGATCACGCCGACGCGCCGGGTGCGCTCGGGACCGCCGGGCAAGAGACGCACCGGTCCGCCGAGCAACTCGTCAAGGCGCGCCGCGAGCGCCTCGCGCCGCAGCTCGAGCGTGCCCCACACGCCCAGCTCGATCCCGTGATAGCCGCCGAAGGCGCCTCGCAGCTCGAGTCCCAGCTCTCGGGCCAGCACCACGTTGTTGCCCACCTCGGCGTGAATGTCGAGCGGGACATGCGCGCTGTACACAGCGATATCGTGCTCGAGCAGTGTCCGCACTTTACGGTAGCGCCGCCCCGTCACGGCCCGCTGCGGGTCCCAGTAGAGGCCGTGGTGCACCAGCAGCAGATCGCAGCCGCGGCTCGCCGCCTCCCGGATCGTCGCCTCGCTCGCGTCCACGGCTGCTCCGACCCGCGTCAACTCCCCGGCATTCTCGAACTGGAGACCATTCACCGCCCCCGGCTCGTCCGGTGTGTCGCGGATGCGAAGGTACTGGTCCAGATAATCCACCAGCTCGGCGAGTCGCATTTCGCCTCCGGCTGCCCCGGTTCAGGGCGCTGTGCAAAACCGGCCTCTCCTTGTCCACAAGCGGCTGTGGACAATGTGGAACCGGTGGCTAAGTTGTTGTCAACAAATGGAAAGTGACTTGGCGACAATCTGTGGATAACAGCCGGGCGGCGCCGCCGGTACGCACAGCACGCCCCGGCGGGCCGCCCCGGTGCCTGGAGCCTGCGGCGGGAGCAGCCTGGCCTCAGCCCCCGGCCGTCACGGGCTTCCCGCTCTCGACGGACATGATCGGCTTGGGCTTGGGCGCGGGCGGCTGGCCGGCGATCGCCTCCCCGGTCTTCACCGTGCCGTTGATGCGTCCGCCTTCATCGAGCTTGATGCGGCGGGCGCGGATCTCGCCTTCTATGACGCAGGTGCCCTGGAGCTCGAGGCGGCTCTCGGCAAGGATGGTTCCGTTGACCTTCCCTCCGATGACGGCGTCCTGTGTGAGGATGTCGCCATTGACCACGCCGTCCTTGCCGACGACGACGGCCTTGCCGGCGCGCACCGTGCCTTCGATGCTTCCCTCGATGCGCAGCGTTCCCTCGGTCTCACAGTCGCCGACCACGCGCATGCCGGGACCGATAATGGAGATGACGCCCTCGCGGGAAGGCGGCGCAGTCTGGTTGTCCTTGGCCATGGCTCCTGCATCCGGCTGAGAGTCGCGGTGACGGAACATCACATCTGTCCTGCGTAGCGTTGCTGGCCGTGTGATCCCGCGCTGCTGCTGGGTTCACTCGGTTCGTCCATCACTACTGGCCTTCTCGCGTAGCGGTGGGAGCAGCGGCTCGGAAGAGCCGCGGGCGGACTGGTCGGCGCCCAGCAGCTGGCGCACGCGCTCGTACTGCGCCTCGACTTCGGCCAGCGTCTTTGCCAGCTCGGCGACCTGCGCGCGCTCTTGCTCCAGCCGGTTGACCTGCCGCTCGAGTCCGGGGACGCGGGCCGCCTGTGCCGCGACATACCACCAGGAGGATACCATGAAGACGAAGGCGGCGAGCAACGCGAGGCCCAGCCAGAAGAGCAGTTTCAGCCGGCGGTACGAGACCTCGAGGCTGCGAGTCTCGAGATCGCCATCAGGAACGATGATCAACGTGAGCCGCCGCTCATCCACTCGCGACCGTCCCTCTGCACGAGACGCCAACATGCTCAAGAGACCACCTCCGCCGCTGGCCTTCCCACCAGCAGCTCGTAGAGCCGCTCGAAATCCTCGGCGCTGTAGAACGGAATCTCGATCCTCCCCCGCTGGCCCCGGACCCGCCGGAGCCGCACCGCCGTGCCCAGAGCGCGCTGCAGCTCCTCCTCCAGTCGCCGCTCGGCGGCATCGCGCGGACGCTCTCCTTTGCCAGCCTGACCCGCTGGCGCGACCCGCGCTCGCTGCACCTGCAACTCCACCTCCCGCACACTCCAGCCCCGCTCCGCCGCCCGGCGGGCCAGTTCCACCATGCGCCGGTCGCTGGCCACGCCCAGCAGGGCTCGGGCGTGCCCCGCGCTGAGCTTGCCTTCTACGAGCAGCTGTTGTACTGCGGCGGGGAGCTGAAGCAGCCGCAGTGCGTTCGCGATGGTCGAGCGATCCCGACCGATGAGCTGCGCAACCTGTTGCTGCGACAACCCGAAGTCCTCCACCAGCCGGCGGTAAGCGACGGCTTCCTCCAGCGGGCCGAGCTCGGCGCGCTGAAGGTTCTCCACCAGCGCCAGCACGAGCAGGGTCCGGTCGTCCACTTCGCGGACGAGTGCGGGGATCTCGCGCCAGCCGAGCCGCATCGTAGCGCGCCAGCGCCGCTCCCCTGCCACCAGCTCCCACGCGCCCGCGCTGGAGGCCGGCGCCGACCGCACGACCACGGGCTGGAGCAATCCGTTCTCGCGGATGGACGCAGCCAGCTCCTCGAGCTCTGCTTCCGGGATCTCACGCCGCGGCTGGAACGGGTTCGGCATAATGGCCGAGACCGGAATCAGCCGCACCGCGGCCCCATCGCTGCTCGGCTCGCCCAGGTATTCCCCGAGCAGCGCCCCCAGGCCTCGCCCTAACCTATCCCGCTTCTGCATGCCGCGCCCGCCTCACGGTTCCGCCGCGACGCGAGGACGCAGCGCGGCGCCTCGCACGTCGCGGCGCTCCGCACTCGCCGGTTCCGCCGGTGCCATCGTGCGCCCGATCACCTCCCGGGCCAGCGAGAGATAGCTCTGCGCGCCCGACGACAGGATGTCGTACAGCAGGATCGGCTTGCCGAAGCTCGGCGCCTCCGCCAGTCGCACGTTGCGTGGAATCGCCGACCGGTACACGCGATTGCCGAAGTATTCCTTCGCCTCGTCCGCGACCTGCCGTGACAGGTTCAGGCGCTGGTCGTACATCGTGAGGAGCACACCATCTATCTGCAAGCGCGGATTGAGGTTACGCTGCACGAGCCGCACCGTGTTCAAGAGCTGCGACAACCCCTCGAGCGCGTAGAATTCGCACTGGATGGGGATCAGCACGGCGTCGGCAGCCGCGAGCGTGTTCAGCGTGAGCAGGCCGAGCGAGGGAGGGCAGTCGACCAGCACGAAATCGTACTGCTCGCGCACCAGCTGCAACGCGCGCCGCAGCACGAGCTCCCGCTCCGCGCGGTTCACCAGCTCGACCTCAGCGCCCACCAGGTCACGACTGGAGGGCACCACGTCCAGACACGGAAAATGCACCTGACGCACCAGGGCAGCTTCGAGGGACGCGCCCTCCACCAGGACCTCGTAGACGGTCGTGCTGGCGTCGTCGCGCGGCACGCCCACCCCGCTGGTCGCGTTGCCCTGCGGGTCCATGTCGATGATGAGCGTGCGACGCTCCGCGACGGCGAGGCCTGCCCCTAAGTTTATGGCAGTAGTGGTCTTACCCACGCCGCCTTTCTGATTCGCGATGGCGATGACCCGAGACATGTGCTCCAGAGCTGCCGGGGAGGAGCGCGCAGGAACGTTCAATATACCGCCGCGCCCCCTTTCGGGTAAAGCATCGGCGCGATCGGCACAGTAGTCGGACGCGGCTCCCGTGTTTCGCTTGGTCATCTGACTCCACGTCGCGCCGGGACCCTGGCCGCGCTTGACCTGGCCCGTTCCGCGCCGAACATTACAGCAGGCGCATCACTTCCACCCCGGAACAGGGCACCGATGTCGCGGA
>JACQPS010000026.1 GCA_016207445.1 Gemmatimonadota bacterium
CCCGTCAGGTGCAGCCGCCCGGTCAGACCGCCCGCGCGCTACCGGCGTCTGGTTGGGGTCGCCGGTGGCGGTGCGGGAGGGGTTGGGGAGTTCCAGATGTCGACCACCACCTTCCAGCGGCCGTCGGCCTCTTGCCTCCAAACGTGGAAATCCCGGATTTCCTCCGACACTGTGGTGCCCGTGGGGTCGGTCACGGTCACGCGGGCGTGGTTGATCGTGTAACCCATCGCGCCGGTGCCAGAGACTTGGACATCGACCGGTGTGAAGGCGATGGCGAGCCCCGGCGTATCGAGCATGTTGGTTGCGTACTGCCTGACACCCTCGATCCCCGAGACAGTTGGTCCGTTGGGCGGGTACATGACCGCGTCGCCGGTGTAGAGGGCGACGATGGCGTCGAGGCTCTTAGACTGTACTGCGGCGCTGTAGGCGCTGTCGGCCTGGCGCAGCGCGGCCCGCTCGGCGTCTAGGTCGACCCGAGGTGCACATGCCGTACCGGCGGCGACTGGGACGGCTAGGAGAAGCGAGAGCCCTTTCATGCATGGCCTCCTTTCGTGGGGCGGTCAACGAATGGCGTTAGGCGTCAGAGACGACTCTGCCATTCGCGCGGATCCCGACGCGCATGCAGAACCGCCAGAATCGCGATGCGCTCCGGTGTCGCTACGTAATAGACCGAAAACGGAAAGCGCCGCAACCGTGCGCGGCGTACGTCTGGAGCGACCAGTTGGTAGCCTTGAGGCATGCGCTGAATGAGGCCGAAGCAGACATCGACAGCCCGCACAAACTCGGTGCCCAGCCCGGCAGCACGCGTTTCGTACCACTCGGCGGCGAGCAGCATGTCGGTTTCGGCCGCCGCCCGGATCAGAAGGGCCGGCATTTACCTGATGAGCTTGTACAGCCGCTCGCGTACCTGCTCCCAGGGAATGCCTGCTTCGGGGTGATCCCGGTAGTCTGCCAGTCGCCGCTCGAGCTCTTGGAGATGCCACTTTGGCACTGGGATCTGCTCGTCGTCGATGCTATCCCAGAGATCCTCCACGAGCTGGAGGCGCTCTGAGACAGACAGGCGGCTGAAATCCATGAGTTTGGGTCCCATCATCCCAATCTGGTGGGCGGATTCCCCGCTGGCAAGTCACGCAGATCGGACACCGCATAGGCCGAGACGACGCTCGTTAAAGTGGCGGCCTCTTTGACGCCTAACGGAAATGAGCTGCGGGCGACCCCGCGGCCGCCACACAAACACAATTCTTCCTTCTCGGTCGCGACGGCGCCAGGCGTCGCACGGGCGCGCCGTCGTGAGGCTCACACCACCGCGACCTTCACGCAGTGGATCGGGGGGAGCGAGTCGAACAGGCAGCTCCACTCCTCGCCGTCGTCTCGCCCGATCCAGAGCTGTCCTGTCGTGGTCCCGAAGTAGAGCGCGGGCGACTTGAGCTCGTCCATGTCCATCGCGTCGCGCTGGACCGTGAAGAAGCTCTCCTTCTTCGGCAGCCCGCGGGCGAGCCGCCTCCACGAGCCGCCACCATCCTCGCTGCGCCAAACCGCGGGAGCGCCGCCCGGACACGTGCGCGTCGTCGGCTCGAGCGGCAGCACGTAGACCGTCTCGGGGTCCTGCGGGTGCACGACGATCGGGAAGCCGAAGTCGGACGGCAGCCCCTTGCTGATCGATCGCCACGTGCGACCGTAGTCGTCGCTGCGCAGGACGCCGATGTCCGGTCGCGGCCCCCCAGGCCCATCCCATTCGGCCCAGCCCCCGTGGTTCTGCATGTAGAGCCGGCCGGGCGCGTCCTTGTGGCGCGCGATCTTGTGCACGCACTGGCCGAATTCGGGGTAGGGATCAGGCGCGAAGCCGGCGCCGACGCCATGGTTTGACGCCGTGAAGGTTGTGCCACCGTCCTCGCTCAGATAGTGGCCACCGGTCGAGATGCCGAGGTGCACCCGATCCCCGTCGCGCAGGATCGTGTGCATGCAGAGCCCGCCGTTTCCCGGCTGCCACTTGCGAGCGTGCGCGTGATTGCTGATGCCCGGAACCATTTCCCAGGAATCGCCACCATCGCTGCTCCTGAAGAGCGACGCCGGCTCGACGCCGCACCATAGATCGTTCTTGCGGTCGCCTGCTTCGAGCGACCAGATGTTGGCGAGCGCGCGCCCATCCTCCTTCGCGAAGGCCGGAGCCGACTTCGTCTCCTTAAACTCCTTCCCGAGATCGGTCGAGCGCAGGACCTTCATGCCGAAGAAGGCGTTGCAGCTCGAGGCGTAGAGGCGCGGCGTGCCGCGCGTGTCGATCAGCGCCGCGTAGACGGCCACGCCTGATCCGAAGGGCCCGCGCAGCGCGAAGCTGCGCCGGGTCTTCTGCGCCTCGGCGACGAAGAGGCCCTTCTTGGTCCCGATGCAGAGAATGACGCGGTCCGGCATGTTTCAACCTCCTGAGATCGCGGGCAGTATCATGATGACGTCCCCCGGCACCAGCGGCGTATCGAGCCCTTCCCGATCTCGCACGTGAGACGTGTTCACGAACAGGTTCACGTGGCGACGCACCGTACCCGTCTCGTCGCAGATGCTGCGGTACAATGACGGGTGGCTCCTCTCGAGCTGCTCAAGGGCGGCGCGCACGCTCGGGGCCGACAGCATCAGCTCCGAGGCGTCCTCGCAGCAGGCACGTAGCGGCGCTGGAACATGGATCTTGATGGTCATGGCTCGGGCTAGAGGGAGAAGGCGAACAGCACGGCCAGGTCGGTGAGCGCCCAGGCGGCGAGCGCCGCGTACATGCCGCGCTGGTGCTGCCGAGTATTCATGGCATCGCGCCGCCGATACCAGGGGACCAGGACGCGCAGCCACGCCGCCAGGGCGACGGCGAGCCCGACCCACTGCCAGGCGCTGGCGTAGCTCCGTAGGGCGGCCGCGGCGAAGAGGACGAAGGCGAGCAACGCAGCCGCAATCGCGATCGCCAGGCTCAGTCGCATGCCGAGAATGAGCGCCAGCGTGCGGTCGCCGCGCCGCCGGTCCTCCTCGAACTGATACAACTGCGTCAGCGGGTAGAGGGCGGCGAACAGCGGGCAGAAAGCGAGCAGAACCAGGCCGTGCGCGAGATCGAGCGGCCGGCCGGTCGCGGCCCAGCCCGCGTACGGGGTCAAAGTTCCGAACCCCCACATGTTGATGAGCCAGTCCACTCCGGCGACCGCCTTGAAGCGGAACGGCGGCACCGAGTACACGATGCTCATCGCGAAGCAGACGGCGTACGCCGCCCCGAACGCACCGGGCAGCGTGAGCGCTAGCGCCTGGCCCCCCGCCAGCAAAGCGAGCGAGAAGCCGAGCAGGTGGCGCGGCGGCACGGGCGGAGCCACCAAGTAGCCGATGTCGCCCTCGTCCTTGTCGAACACGCTGTTGATGGCGAGCGTCCCGCCGTTCAAAAGGAGCACCCAGATCGCGAGCGCCCAGAGCCCGACGCCGAGTCCGGCACCCCGCAGCGCCGGACGGAGCCCGGTGGCCAGAACGAAGCCGAGCGCGGTGTGCGCGGCCATGATCGGCCACTCCGCCGGGCGCAGGTGCAGGATGTACGAGAACTGATCGCCGGGTAGGAGCCGGTAGCCGAGCCGACGCCAGGGGTTGAGGGTGCGCGCGTCCGCCGTCACCCCCGCGCCTTTCCCTCCAGAAGCTCGGCTGCTAAGCGCAGCCCCTGCAGCGTCAGGTCGGGGTGCACCTCCTCGATTTCGGACGAGTACTTGGCCACGAGCGGCGCAAGACCTCCGGTCGCAACCACCCTGGGCACGTCGCTTGTCGGCCACTCCCTCTTGAGGCGGCGGACCAAGCCGTCCACCGAGTCGGCCGCGCCCAGCACGATCCCCGCCCGGATGCAGTCGTCCGTCCGCCGGCCCAGGGCACGGGCGGGCGCCGAGAACTCGGTGGCCGAGAGCTTCGCGGCACGGCGCACCAGGTTCTCGGCCGCGGTCCGGATCCCGGGCGCGATGACGCCGCCGAGGAAGCGACCGTCCTTCGTTATGCAATCGAAAGTCGTGGCGGTGCCGAAGTCCACCACGATCGTGTCGGCCCCGAAGAGCCGGCTCGCTGCGATCGTGTTCACGATGCGGTCGGCTCCCACGGTGTGCGGCTCCTCGACGTCCAGGACCACGGAGACGGGCGAGTCGGGGCTGACGATCATCGGCGTCGTGCCCGTCGCGATGAGGAGGCCGTCGGAGAGCGGCTCGGTGGCGCCGGGCACGACGGACGCCACGATGCTGGCATCCACGGCCGTGACGTCGAGGCCGGCCTGGTTGAACAGCGCGCGCAGCAGCGCCGCCCACTCGTCCGCCGTGCGATCGGGATGCGTCATGATGCGCCAGCTGCGCTCGAGCTCCGCGCCGGCGAAGAGCCCGATCGTGATCTCGGTGTTTCCGACGTCGAGGGCGAGGAGCATGGTCGGCAAAGGCTAGAAGGGGAAGACCCGCCGGTCAAGCAATCCCGCCCCGGTCCGCACCAGCAGGGCGCCCTCCCGATCCACGGTCGCTGCGTCCCGAGCGCCCTCCCCTTCCACCCAGCACACCGCGCCGAACTGCTCGCGCTCGCCGTCCTCCAGCTCCGGCGGCCGGTCGGCGAGCGCCGCGATGCGGGGCGCGAGGGCCGCCAAGAGAACCACGCGCGTCAGGCCCAGGGCGAGGTCCTGGAGCGCGATCGCGCGATCGGCCAGCTCCACCGGCACCGGACCCCGGACGTTGATGCCGACGCCGACTGCCGCCCACCCCAGCCGCTCGCCCGACCAGCGCGCCTCGCAGAGGATGCCGCCCGCCTTGCGACCGGCGGCGATCAGGTCGTTGGGCCACCTGAGCCGCGGCCCGACCTCCGGCACGGCGTGAGCGATCGCGTCCACGGCAGCGAGGCCGGCCCGGATCGCGAGCGCGCCGCCCACCGGGGCCCGCGCCGGCCGGAGCAGCACGGCCAGCCACAGTCCGGCGCCGGCCGGCGAGTGCCAGGCTCGGCCGTGGCGCCCTCGGCCCGCCGTCTGCTCGTCGGCGAGCACCAGCGCCCCGCTCGGCGCACCACGCGCGCCCAGCTCGTGCGCGACGTCGAGCGTGGACGGGAGGCTGGCGTGAATCTCGACGAAGGGCGCGCCCGTGAGCCGCTCGAGCCCGCGCCCATCGAGCCCGTCGTAGGTCACGGGGCGCCGCGCGTCAGCGCGACGATCAGTGTCGTCGCGCCCAGCGCCCACAGGTACGGCGCGAAACGGTGGAAGGCGCGGGCGCGCAACAGGCGGCGCAGCAGGCCGATGGCGAACAGGCCGCTGGCGAACGCGGAAGCGAACGCCGTAGCGAGCGGCGCGGCGCCGATTTCGAGCACGCCGCTGCGCAGCTCGCCGAGCTCCAGCAGCGCCGCCCCCGCGATCGCGGGCACCCCCAGCAGAAAGGAGAACTCCGCGGCGCGCAGGGGCTCCATGCCGCGCCACAGCGCGGCCGTGATGGTGCAGCCGGACCGCGAGATGGCGGGTGCGATCGCCGCTGCCTGGCCGACACCGATCAAGAGCGCTTCCCACACGTTGGGGCGCTCGCGAACGCCGCCCATCCGCCCGCGCCCGCTCCACAGAACCCCGCCCATCACGATGAACGCCGCGCCGATGAAATGGAGCGACCGATAGAGGTGCGGGATCTGGTCGGCCGCGAGCCAGCCGGCCACCGCAGCCGGAATCGAAGCGACGGCGTAGAGGCCGAGATCGTTCCACGCCCGGCGCTCGCGCGCGAGCAGCCCGGCACCGAGCCGCGCGATCGGCGCGCGAAAGGCGATGACGATCGCCGCCAGCGTGGCCACGTGCACGGTGACATCGAGAAAGAGGCCTGATAGCCCGCCGCTCGCGCGCAGACCGAGAATGTTCTCCGCCAGCGCCAGGTGACCATCGGACGACACGGGAAGAAACTCCGTGAGTCCCTGCACCACGCCGAGAATGAGCGCGTCGAGCAGAGTCACAGGCGCTCCCAGAGGAGGGCGGCAAGGCCCACCGCCATGGCCGCCTTGAGCGCGCCGCGAGCTCCGGCCAGGCGGTGGTTCAGGAGCCGCACGATGAGCATGGCGATACCCAGGTCGAGCGCCACGACGACGATCCCGTAGCGGCGGCCGTACCAGCCCGCGACCCACGGCACCAGTGCGACGGGCACGAAGAGAATCAGGCTCGCTGCCGCGGCGAGAAACCCCGCCTTCGCTCCCCAGATGATCGGGACCGTGCGGCGGCCGAGGACGCGATCACCCGGGACGTCCTCGAGGTCCTTGACCACCTCCCGGGCGAAGTGGAGGAGCGCCGCCAGCCCGAAGGGAACCAGCCCCGCCCGCCAGCCTCCGACAGCAGCGGCGCCGTAAACGAGCGGGGCGCTGGCGGTGGCGGCCACCGCCACGTTGCCGAGGACGCCGCTGCGCTTCAAGACCGGCGAATAGACGAGCATGACGGCGAGGGCCGCCGCCGCGATGCCGAACAGCGCCACGCCGACCCACCAGGCCGCCACGAGCCCCAGACCACCGGCGACGCCGCCGAGGAGGAGCGCCGCCGGCCGCGAGAGCCCCCCGCTCACCAGCGGACGCTCGGGGCGATTGACGCGGTCGGCATCCACGTCGAAGAGGTCGTTGGCCGCGTTTCCCGCAGCGCCGAGGCCGAGCGCGGATCCCATGGCCCACACCAGGGCGGTCGGGAGCGCGGGGCGGCCCAGCGCGAGGAACCCGCCGATCGCGACCCCGGCGGCGGCCAGCACGAGGTTCTTCACGCGGACGAGCGCCGCAGCGCTAGCCAGCCACGACCGCGGCATAGAGCGCTTCGTACCGGGGAACGATCAGCTCGGTCGAGAATTCGGCGGCACGCTCCCGCGCCGCCGTGGACGCGGCGCGCCACCGGTCCTGGTCCCGCAGCAGCTCGACGGCCCCCGCAGCGAGAGCGTCCGCGTCGCCGACCGGGCCGAGAAAGCCGTCCACGCCGTGCCGGACGACCTCGGGCAGCCCGCCGACGCTCGCTCCCACGACCGGAACTCCGGTGGCGAGCGCTTCCAGCGCCGAGAGCCCGAACGACTCGCTGTTGCTCGGCAGCAGGTACAGGTCCGCCCACTGCAGCACCTCGGCCACGTCCTCCACCTTGCCCAGGAACCGCACGGCGCCGCGCACGCCGAGGGCGTCCACCTCCCGCTCGGCCGCGTCCCGATCGGGACCGTCGCCCACCATCACCAGGCGCGCCGGCATCGCGGCGCGCACCCGCGCGAAGATCCGCACGACATCCAGCAGGCGCTTGACGGGGCGCATGTTGGAGATGTGCAGCAGGGTCTTCTCGCCGCCCGCCGCACGCCCGGCCGGGGGCTTGAACTCCTCGAGGCTCACGAAGTTGGGGATCACCTCGATGGCGCACGCCGTGCAGCCGAAGGCCCGATACGTCTCGTCCCGGAGGTAGCTGGAGACGGCCGTCACCGCATCGGACTGTTCGATCGAGAACTTGGTGATCGTGTGGTATGACGGGTCCTGACCGACCAGCGTGATGTCGGTGCCGTGCAGCGTCGTGACGAGCCCGAGCCGACCCTCGTCGCCGATCAGCTGCTTGGCGAGCCAGCCGCACGCGGCGTGCGGGATGGCGTAGTGCGCGTGGAGCACGTCGAGGCGCTCCCGGACGGCAACCTCGTGCAGCATCACCGCCAGGGCGAGCGCGTACGGCGGATGCTCGAAGAGCGGGTACGAGCCGATCTTCACCTCGTGGAACGTGACCCGCTCATGGAAGCCGCGCAGGCGGAACGGGAGCGCATACGAGATGAAGTGCACGTCGTGGCCGCGAGCGGCGAGCGCCAAGCCGAGCTCCGTCGCGACGGCGCCGGAGCCACCGTAGGTCGGATAACAAACGATCCCGATGCGCATGAGGCTAGGTTGCCGCCGCACGATACCCCGCCAGAACCTCCCGCGCCAGCGCCTCCGGCGGACGTGCGGCATCGAATCTCCTCACCGGTCGGTGCAGCTGGTGGCGGAACCACGTGTCCTGCCGCTTCGCGTAGCGTCGCGTGACGGCGGCGATCGCCGCAGCGAGCCCGGCGGCGTGGAGTCGCCCCGCCAGATGCGCCAGCACCTCGCGGTAGCCCACCGCACTCATCCCCGGCGCCGACGGCGGGACTCCGGCATCCAGGAGCGCGCGCACCTCGGCCACCCAGCCGCGCGCGAGCATCGCACCCGCGCGGTCTGCGATTCGGGCCGCGAGGACAGGCCTCGGAAGGGTGAGGAGGACATACCACGGCCTGTAGACCGGCGCGCGCGGCGGAGCGTCGCGCTGCAGAGCCGACAGGGCCCGGCCGGCGAGCAGGGCCACCTCGACCGCACGGGCCGCGCGCTGCGCTCCTCCGCCTCGAAAGCCCGGGTCGAGGCGGCTCGCCCAGCGTGCGAGCTCGGCTCGAGGCTGTCGGGCGAGGGCCTCGCGCAGCCTCGCACGCCGCGCCGGATCGAGCGCGGGCTCCTCGAAGAGTCCCTCGAAGAGCGCGCGCAGGTAGAACCCCGTGCCTCCGACGATGAGCGGCAGGCGGTCGCGTCCGATGATACCGGCGATCCAGCCTTCGGCCTCGCGGGCGAACCGCCCGGCGGCGTAGCGCTCTGCCGGCTCGACCAAATCGAGCCCGTGATACGGCGCTGCGGCCCGGTCGGACGCCTCCGGCTTGGCGGTCCCGATGTCCAGGCCGCGATAGATCTGCCGCGAGTCGGCCGAGACGATCTCCACCGGAGTGAAGCGCGCCAGCTCGGCGGCCACGCGCGTCTTGCCGATTCCGGTAGGGCCGACCAGGACGGGAATGAGCACGAGGCCGGGGCGTCAGAGAGTTGAAGGTCGCAAGCCAAGCGCCATCGGCCGACCTGGAGACGGCCCGACGCTTCGACCGCTCAGCGGCGGCCGAACCGCCGCTCGAGTTCGGCCAGCGGCAGCTGCACGACCGTGGGCCGGCCGTGGACGTCGTGCGCCGGCAGCGCGCTCGCAAACAGCCGCTCCACCAGCTCCTCCATCTCCTGGCGGCTGAGGGCCTGGCCCGCCTTGACGGCCGCGCGGCAGGCAAAGGTGGACGCGAAGCGCTCGAGGCGGTTGGCCAGGCCGCCGAACCGGCTCCCCGCGAGGTCGGCCACGATCTCGCGCAGGCAGCGGTCGGCGTCGAAGCGTGGGTGCGGCGCGGGCACGGCGTAGGCGACGACGGCTCGCCCGCCGAACGGCGCGAGCTCGTAGCCCAGCCGGGCGAGCAGCTCGCCGTGCGCCTCGGCCGCGTCGAGCTCGGCAGGGGTGAACTCGATCGTGAGGGGGAACAGCAGCTTTTGCGCGACGGCTGATCCGCCCGAGAGAACCCGCGTCGTGCGCTCGTAGAGGACCCGCTCGTGCGCGGAGTGCTGGTCCACTATCAGCAGGCCCTGGGCCCCCTCGACCAGGATGTAGCTCTGGTGCACTTGCGCGACGACGCGCATGCCGGCCCCGGGAGGAGCGGCCAAGCCTGCGAGGTCGTCCGCTTGTCCCGCGCTCCGCGCGGGCGCAGCGACGGCACTCCCGACCGGGGCCTTCGGGTCAACATCGGCCGGCGGCCCCGGGTCCGGCGCCGGCGACCGGGCACCGGGCGCTCCCGGCCTGGGAATCGCGATCGCACGATGCTCCCACGGAAGGCCGGAGCCCCCGGCCAGGGGTGCCGCGGCCGCGAGCTCGCCGAGCGCGTGACGTATCGCCTCCTCCACAGCAGCTTCCACCGCGAAGCGATTGCGGAATCGGACCTCGAGCTTGGCCGGATGCACGTTGACGTCCACGTCGGCGGCCGGCACGGTGAGCGCGAGAACGAGGCTGGGGCGGCTCCCGGCGGGGATCGTGGCGCGGTAACCGCGCTCCGCCGCGCGCACGAGGAAATGGTCGCGGAACGGGCGCCCGTTGATGAAGAGGTGGACGCTGCGGCCGGCAGGCGATGCATCGGCGGGTCGCTGGGTCAAGCCGGCGATCCGGATCGTGTCCTGGGTCCACTCCACCGGCAGCAGCGTGTCGGCCAGTCGCCGACCGAGGAGCTGGGCCGCACGCTCGGCGAGCGAGGTCGCCGGCAAAGCCTCCACCACCGACCGCGCATCCGCCATCAGCGTCACGCCCAGCGCCGGAGCAGCGAGCGCCAGGCTGGTGACCGCGTCCACGCAGGCGCGCCCCTCGCTGCGCGCGGAACGCAAGAACTTTCGGCGGGCCGGCGTATTGAGGAAGAGCGAGCGAACGGTGACGGTCGTCCCCGGCTGCCGCGCCGCGTCGCTCACCGATACGACCAGCCCGCCGGTCGAGACGATCCGCGTGCCGAACGGCTCCTCCGCGGCGGCGGTCACCAGCTCGAAGCGGGCCACGGCGGCGATGCTCGGCAGCGCCTCGCCACGGAAGCCGAGGGTCGCGACCCCGACCAGGTCTTCCGCAGCCCGGACCTTGCTGGTCGCGTGGCGGTCGAGGGCGAGGAGCGCGTCCTCGCGTCCCATCCCTTCCCCGTCGTCTGCGACGCGGATCAGGCTCTTGCCGCCGGCTTCGATCTCGACGGCGATCGCGCGGGCGCCGGCGTCCATCGCATTCTCGATCAGCTCCTTCACGACGGACGCGGGGCGCTCGACGACCTCGCCGGCCGCGATGCGGTTCGCGACGGCGTCGGGGAGGATCGCGATGCGGCGCCGCGGCATCAGCCGCTCCGCGCGCCGGTCACGCGCGCGCTCCGCCGACTCCGAGCCCCCGCCGGCAGCGATGCGTGCCGAGGCACACCTTTGCCCCTGTGCCGTCCATGCTCAGCGCTTGATTCGCTCCCCTCGGTCCTCGTGTCTGAAGATCCAGGTGGCCATCCGCCACGGGACGATCGGATCCGCGGGCTCGATGCCGTACCACTCCTCGTCGCTGCCCGATCCCCGCATGGCCGCGTGCCGGTCGCGCGCCTGCGCGACGATCCGACGGGCGCGCTCGATCCAGAGGCCGCAGTTCGGCGGACGGAGGTCCACCCAGCCCCGCGCTGCGGCCGCCAGCGGGTCACCCGCCACGGGCGGCACCACGACGTGTGGGCCCCGGCGGACGTGCGCGCCGTCGTGGCTGACGATCGGGACGCCCACCGAGACGATCTCGGCGCGCAGGGCCGGGTCCCGCCCCAAGAGGACCTCCGCATCACGACCGATGGTTTCCGGGTCGGCGGCGGCCAGCTCCGCGACGCTGGCGAACAGCCGCGACCAGAGGGCCGCCTCGAACAGCAGCTTGGTGAGACGCGGCGGACCGAGCATCTCGAAGGCGACGGAGCGCAGCCCCGACTCCGCCTCCAACTCGCCCAGCCGCCGGAGCGCGGCCTCGCGCAGGATCCCCGCCCGGTAGGTCGGGCCAGCGGTCGCGGCGTCGAGCGCCGCCACGACATCGCGGCCGGTCGGCCGTCCCTGCAGCTCCATCACCACGTACTCGGCGACCTCCTCCGGCGTGATGAACTCCATCTGCCCGAGCGCGGTGATGGTCGCGAACTCCTCCCGCGCGAACAGGCCGTTTTCGCCCATGTCAATGAAGACCGACTCGAGCGGGCGACCCAACTCGATCCAGCCGACCTCGCCGCTGAAGGCGCGGTCGAGCGGCAGCGGCGTCGGGCAGTCCACGAGCGGGATTTCGCGCCCGCCGCGCCGGACCGGCCCCCGGGCGATCTCGCGCCAGCCGATGGCCGCAGTCGGCTTGATCTCAGCAGTTGCCGGAGCACCGGGGGTACGACCGAGCAGATAGAGCAGCAGCGTGTGCGCGCCCGCGACCGCCGACTTGATCAGCAGGGCGCGCGAGGGGCGCTCCTCGGAGTGAGTATACGGGATGTTGAAGCCCATGCCGCCGGTGCCGCTGGTGCCGATCTTGACGTAGGCCCGGGTTCCGGCGCGGCGCAGCCCCTCGACGACGATCTGGACGTGGCGCGCGAGTTGCGGGATCGGTTGGGTGAGGAGGTGCCGCTCCACCGCGGCGAGGTCCGCCTCGCCGCGCGCGGCGGCGGCTCGCAGCTCCCGCGCGGAGCCCAAGACGTCCTGGTAGGCGAACGCCGTCGCGGTGTTGATACAGTCCACCACCGCGTCGGGCCGGTGACGCTCGAGAAGCTGCACGAGGAAGCTGCCCGCGAGTCGCTCGTCGGTGAGGTCGCCGAAGACCTCCTCGACCAGGAGGCCGCGGTGCACCGGGTCGCCGATCAGCGTCGCCCGATCCAGCCGGGCGAGCGCGCCGGGCAGGTAGACGTTGCCGAACTCGGTCACGATGGCGGTCGGCCCCGCGGCCGGCCGCAGCTGCACCGCCGTCTCCTCCGTCTCCCGCTCCGACCGCGCGACGAGCACGATCCGCGCGGGGCGGCATGTGAGCAGGCGGCGGGCCACCGCACGGCCCACCAGGCCGCTCCCGCCGAGGATCATGATCGTGGCGGCTTCGAGATTCATCGCCCGGGTACCTAGCGGAAGGACGGCGGGAGAGGGAGTCCGACGGCGCCGTACAGGGCCGCGATTTCCGGCGCCGACAACGGCCGCGCACGACCGCGCCCGAGACTGCCGAGGCGGATCGGCCCGTAGGCGACACGCACCAAGCGCCGGGTTCCCAGCCCCAGCGCGGCGACCACACGTCGGACCAGCCGGGAGCGGCCCTCGCGCAGCTCCAGCTCCAGCTCGCCGCCACCGGAGCCGGGCCGGAAGCGCCATGCCGTGGGGCGTACCGGGGCTTCTCCGGCGAGCGGGACCCCGTGCGTCAGTGCGGCGCGAGCCGCACGATCCAGCGCCCCAGTGACGCGAACCCGATAGGTGCGCGGCACCTGCCAGCGGGGGTGCATCAACCGATGCGCCGCATCACCGTCCGTGGTACAGAGGAGCAGACCTTCCGAATAGACGTCGAGCCGCCCGACGGTGAGCAGCCCGCGCGGCGCAGCCGGCAGCAGCGCAAAGAGGCTGCGGTGGCGCGCCGTGCCGCGCCTGGAGGTGACGTACCCCGGCGGCTTGTGAAACGCCAGCCAGGAGACGCCGAGAGGCGCCAGCGGTCGGCCGTTGAGCGTCACCCGGTCACGCTCCAGGTCTACCCGATCACCCGGGCCCGCGGGCGGCATGCCGTTCACCGCGATGCGCCCGGTGAGCAGCAGGTCGCCGGCGCCGCGTCGCGATGCCAGCCCGGCCCGCGCCAGGAACCGCGCCAAGCGCATCGTGGTCACTCGTCGGCTCGCGGCGGCCGAAGGGCGACCGCCAGTTCCTCCGTGCGTGGCAGATCGGACAGGTTGCCGAGGCCGAGGTGCTCCAGAAAGAGCGAAGTCGTCGCATAGAGGAGAGGCCGGCCGAGGCCCTCCGCGCGGCCCACGACGTCGAGCAGCCCCCGCTCCTGGAGAAGGCGGAGAACGCCGCCGGACGAGACGCCCCGAATCTCCTCGATCTCGGCCCGCCCGACCGGCTGGCGGTAGGCGATGATCGCCAGCACCTCGAGCGCCGCGGTCGACAGCTTGAGGGGCCGCGCGGCGAAGGCCGCGCGCTCAATCGCCTCAGCGAAGGCGGGCCGCGTCAGCACCTGGTAGCCGTCGGCAATGGCGACCAGCTCGACTCCGTGCCCGTCCGCCTCGTAGTGGTGGCGCAGCTCCTCGAGCGCCCGGCGCCAGTCGTCATCCGTGGCCCCGGGATCGAGCACGCCCAGGTCGTCGAGCGCCAGCGGCCTCGGCGCAGCGAAGAGCGCCGCCTCAAGCAGTTTGGTACGCTGGTCCACGATCGATCGACAGGGGGGTGAACGGGCGGGGCTGCGAGAGGGTGAGGAGCCCGCCGCGCGCCAGCTCGAGCAGCGCCACCAGGTACGACAGGATCTCCGTGACGGCGGGCGCCGGTCCCAGCAACTCGCGCCAGCCGATGGAGGCGCGGGTGCCGAGCAGCTCGAGGACTCGCTGGGTCGCCGCTTCGACGTCAAGCGGCCGGGCCAGCACGCCCAGCAGATCGGGGTCGGGGAGCATGGCGAGAACGCGCTCGGTCGCATCCACGAGCTCCTCGAGGTCGAAGACGAGCGGGGCCGGCGGCGCCTCGGGCGGCGTCGGAATGTAGCCGCGCCCGTATTGCTCGGCCCGTCGCCGCGCGGCTCGCGCGAGCCACTCGACGACCTCCCGTATCTGCTGGTACTCGAGCAGGCGCCGCACCAGCTCGTGGCGCGGGTCCTCCCACGCCTCCTCGTCGCCGCGCCGCGGCAGCAGCAGCTGCGTCTTGATGCGCAGCAGCCGGGCCGCCATTTCGAGGTACTCCGCCGCCTCGTCGAGCCCCAGCTCGTGGATGGCCCCCAGGAACTGGTCGGCGATCCGGGCGATCGGGATGTCCCAGATGTCGATCTCCTCGCGACGGATCAGGTGCAGGAGAAGATCGAGAGGCCCGCTGAACCGCTCGAGCGTGACGACGAAGCCCGCCTCACCGGCGGCCGTCCGCGCGGCGGGAGCGCGATCCGCCAGCGTCATCTGAGCGTGGGCAGCGTGTACCCGCCGATCGCCGCGTGGGCGATCGAGGTCACCAGGCCCACCGGCCAGAGCAGCACCTGCCAGAGTCCGGGGATCAGGAACGTGACCATCAGGACCATGAACCCGAAGCGGCCGAGCTGCCGGTAGCGCGCACCCCAGGCCGGCGGCAAGACGTGGTAGAGCAGATGCGACCCGTCGAGCGGAGGGATCGGGATCAGGTTGAAGAAGGCCAGGAGGACATTGAGGAAGATCCCCATCGCCATCATCCGCTGCAGCGTGCCGAACGTGCCGAGGAGCGCCGGCAGGCGCGCCGCGACGAGTCCCAGCGCCACGAACAGCGCGCCGCACCCGATGGCGATGAGCAGGTTGGCGACGACGCCCGCCGACGAGACGATCAGGTCGCCGCGGCGGTAGTTGCGGTAGTTCCTGGGGTTGACGGGGACCGGCTTGGCCGCGCCGAACGTCCACGGCGATCCGCTGAGGCTCGTCAGAATGTAGAGCCCGATCGGAAAGATCACGCTCATGAACGGATCGAGGTGCGGGACCGGGTTGAAGGTGAGGCGGCCCAGTGAGTATGCCGTCTGATCGCCCTGGCGGAGTGCCGTCCACGCGTGCGCATACTCGTGCGCCACGACCGAGAACAGGAGCACGGGAAGGATCAGGATGAAGTCGGTCACTTCAGGCCCGCCGCCCCTCGTGGATGCGCGACGGTCAGCAACCTAACGGCGCCCCTAACCCTTGTCAAAAGCGGGACTTCGCTTGACTCGCCGCTGCGGCGCCGCTACTCTTCGCGCTCGTCCAGGCCGGTCCCACCGAGGGGAGAAGAGGCGGCGTGCCCAGGATTCGTTCGGCGAAGAAAAGGATGCGGCAAGCCCGCACGCGCAGCGCGCGCAACCGCGCCCAGCGCTCGGCAATCAAGACGGCCCTCAAGAAGGCGCGCGCCGATCTCACGCCGGAGGCGGTGACGACCGCGATCAGTCTGCTCGACCGCGGCGCGCGCAAGGGACGGATCCATCCCAACACCGCCGCGCGCAAGAAGTCGCGGCTGGCGCGGCGCCTCGCGAAGCCGCGCTGACGATCATAGGGCCGAGAGCTCGGCCCCGCATTTCTCGCAGTACCACTCCGTCGCCGCGTTGGATGTTCCGCACTTCGCACAGGCCACCGGCTTGGCCTGCGGACCCGCGTCGCGCGGGCGTTCGGTGCGGCGCGGCGCCGGGAGGTCGAGCTGGGGCGAACGCGTGGCCGGCCGCGCGTCTTCTGCGGCGGCCGGCTCGCTCCTGCCCGTCGTGCTCGAGCGCAGCAACGCCAGCTCGCGCCGCGGACCGGCCGACTTGGCAGCCGGCGCGGGTGTAGCCGCAGGGCCCTCCGGCTCCCCGGCTGGCGCGGCCGACTGGGACATCCCGCGTCCGCCGATCAGCTCCAGTATTTCCCGGTAGCGCTCCACGTCCCGCGTGGAGGCGGTGAGCTCGCGCGCGACCTCCCCGAGCGCACGCCTCACGCGGGAGTTCCGCTCCGCGAAGCGCGCCTCGTCCAGCTCGCCGACCTGCTTGCGGAGCCTGGCCTCGGCCAGCTCATCGCGCCCCTCCCGCTGTCGGTCTTCCTCTGAGGCGTGGCGGCTCTGCGCCTCCTGCAGCGCCTGGCGGATGGCGTCGCCGTGCCGCGCGAGTTCGGTCATCACCTCGGTGAGGCGCGCCTGGTAGTCGTTGCGGACGCGCGCCACGACCTGCGGCGGCATCGAGCCACCCGCACTGCCGTCGAGCTTGGCCAGCCACTCCTGGATCAGGCGCCGCTGCTCCAAGAGGCGCTCGACGGCGGACGCCGTGCTTCGACTCTTCCGGGTCATGGGTTCGCCTCTCTCCCGCGGCCTTCGCGCTGGGCGATCAACCGCGCCACGTCCTCCGGCGCGAGCGCCTCGACGCGCCCCAGCAGCCGGGCTACCAACACGATGCGCGCCGCCTGCTCGAGGCTCTCCATCCGGAAGTGTGCCGCATCGAGCGTCGGGCCCATCGTCACCGCGCCGTGGTTGGCGAGCAGGAGCGCGTCATGGCCCGCGAGGTACGGACGGAGGCGCTCGGCCAGCTCGGGCGAGCCGGGCTGGCCGTAGGGCACGATCGGCACGCTGCCCAGACTGACGATGACCTCCGGCAGGACGCCGCCGTCGGGCACCTGGCCCGCCAAGGCCATGCCCGTCGCCGTGGGCGGGTGGGCGTGGACGACGGCACGCACGTCCGGCCGGGCCCGCAGGATCGTCAAGTGCATGTCGAGCTCCGAGCTCGCGCGGCCGGCACCCCGCACCCGCCGGCCGGCGAGATCCACCTCGACGAGGTCGTCGGGCGCCAGCGCGCCCTTGGCTCGCCCGGCCGGAGTCACCAACACGCGGTCGGCGTCCAACCGGACGGCGATGTTCCCTTCCGCGCCGGCGATCAAGCCCCGCTCCATGAGCCGCCGGCCGACGGCGCACATCCCGCGCGCGATCTCCAACCGGTTCACGCCCCGCGCCTCACGCGCCCCGCCGCGCGTCGCCGGCCCGGTGCACGACGGCGCCACCCACGAGCGTCCACCGCACCCGACCCCTCAGGGCCCGTCCGGCGAACGGCGTGTTCCGGCTCTTGGAGAAGAACGCGCTCGGGTCCACGACCCACGCGGCGGCGGGGTCGAAAACCACCACGTCGGCGGGGGCGCCGGGAACGAGCGTCCCGCCCGGCAGGTGCGCGACCTCGGCGGGTCGGGTCGAGAGGCGGCGCACGAGCTCGGGGAGGGACAGTTGCCCCGTGTCCACGAGCTCGCTCACGACCACGCCGAGCGCCGTCTCCAGCCCGATCACTCCGAACGGCGCATCGTCGAACTCCGCCTCCTTGGCGTCGTAGTGGTGGGGGGCATGGTCGGTGGCGATGCAGTCGATCGTCCCGTCCGCCAGCGCCGCGCGCACGGCATCCACGTCCCCGCGCTCGCGGAGCGGCGGGTTCATTTTCGCGTTCGTGTTGTACTCCTCGCAGCAGGCGTCGGTGAGCGCCAGGTGGTGGGGCGTCACCTCAGCCGTGACCTGAACACCGCGCGCCTTGGCTTCGCGGATCATGCGCGCGGCACCGGCGGTCGAGATGTGCGCCAGATGAAGGTGGCCCCCCGTCAGCTCGGCGAGCGCGATGTCGCGCGCGACGATGACGTCCTCCGCCGCCCGCGGGATGCCTTTGAGACCGAGCCGGGTGGCGGTCAGCCCCTCGTGCATCGCGCCGCCGGCGGACAGGGTGCTCTCCTCGCAGTGGTCTATGACCGGAATCCCGAACGTCATGGCGTACTCAAGCGCCGTCCGCATGAGGTGCGCGGTGGCCACGGGCCGTCCGTCGTCGGACACGGCCACCGCCCCGGCGCTCACCAGCTCACCGAACTCGGCGAGCCGCTCGCCCTGCTGGCCGAGCGAGACCGCCGCGATCGGGTAGACCCGAGCGGCGCCGGCTCTCTGCGCCTGGCTCACGATGAAGCCGACGGCCGCCTGGTTGTCGGTGACCGGATCGGTGTTGGGCATCGCGCACACGGAGGTGAAGCCGCCGGCGACCGCGGCACGGGCACCGGTCGCGATCGTCTCGACGTCCTCGCGGCCGGGCTCCCTGAGGTGGACGTGCAGGTCCACGAAACCGGGCGCGACGACGAGCCCCGTTGCGTCCAGCACCTCCGCCCCGTCCGGGGTGCCCAGCGACGGTCCCACCGCGGCGACGGAGCCGTCCATGATCAGCAGGTCGGCGATCGCGTCCCGTTCCGCCGCAGGATCGATCACCCGGCCGCCCCGGATCACGACCGTCCTCACCGATCGCCCCCGCCCTTCGCCGCCTCAGCCAGCTCCGGCCTGCCGCCCGCCAAGAGGTAGAGCGCGGCCATCCGGACCGCCACGCCGTTGGTGACCTGGTCCAGGATGACCGAGTGCGGGCCGTCGGCCACACGCGAATCAATCTCCACGCCCCGATTCATGGGGCCCGGATGCAGAATCAGGAGCTCGCGGGGGGCGCGGGCCAGCCGCTCGAGGGTGACGCCGAAGACCCGGTAGTACTCGCGCAGCGACGGCACGTAGCCCGCCTGCATCCGCTCGAGCTGGAGTCGCAGGACGTTGAGCACGTCGGCCCACTCGATCGCCTCCTCGATGCGGCGGAAGACGCGCACCCCGAGCTCCCCGATGCCCAGGGGCAGCAGGCTCCGCGGGCCACAGACCGCCACCCGCGCGCCGAGCTTGAGGAGCCCCCAGATGTTGGAGCGCGCCACGCGCGAATGCAGCACGTCGCCGACCACGCAGACCTTCGCGCCCTCGATCGGGCGGCGGTCCCGGATGGTGAGGAGGTCGAGCAGCCCCTGGGTCGGATGCTCGTGCTTGCCGTCGCCGGCGTTGATCACGTTGGACTGAATCCGGTCGGCGAGGAACTTCGCCGCGCCGCTCGAGCCGTGGCGGATGACCACCATGTCGATCCGCATCGCCTCGAGGTTGCGCGCCGTATCCACCAGCGTCTCGCCCTTCAGAACGGAGGAGCCGGGGGACGCGACGTTCACCGTGTCGGCCGAGAGCCGCTTCTCGGCGAACTCGAATGAGATGCGGGTGCGGGTCGAAGGCTCGAAGAAGAGGTTGACGATGGTCTTGCCCCGCAGCACGGGGACCTTCTTGATGGCGCGCTCGGAGATCTCTTTGAAGGGTTCGGCGGTGTCGAGGATGAGGCGGATGTCGTCGGCGGAGAGGGACTCGAGGCCCAGGAGGTCCTTGCCCAGGGCGGGGCTCACGCTCCCACCTTCACGACGTGAACCAGCTCCACCGCATCGCGTCCGTCCAACTCCCTGACGAAGACCTCTACGCGGTCGTCCGCCGAGGTGGTGACCCGCTCCCCCACGACGTCGGCCTGGATCGGAACCTCGCGCCGACCCCGGTCAATCAGCACCGCCAGACCGACGCGCGCCGGACGGCCGAAGTCGGCTAGCTCGTCGAGCGCGGCCCGCACCGTGCGGCCCGTGAAGAGCACGTCGTCCACGATCCAGACCGGTCGCCCGTCGAGGTCCACCGGCAGGCGGGTCGGGCCGACGATCGGCTTGGGGCCGACCACCTCGAGGTCGTCGCGGTAGAGGGTGATGTCCATCGCCCCGCGCGCCACTTCGGCTCCCGAAAGGTCGGTGATCGCCGCGGCCAGGCGCGCCGCGAGCTCGACGCCGCGGCGTTGGACGCCGATGAGAACGAGGTGCGCCGGATCGGGAGTTTGCCGCACAATGTCCTGCGCCATCCGGAGGAGCGTGCGCGCGAGGGCGCGGTCGTCCAGGAGGAGCTGGCGCTCTTCGGGCGGCATGATGAGAGGGAAACGTACGGCGCCCGCGCGCGGGAATCAACGCGCCGCCGACGGCGCCAGGCCCGCGACGGCGACCGCGCCGCCACGGATGGGGTGGGATTCGAACCCACGAGGCGCTTGTGGCGCCCACACGCTCTCCAGGCGTGCGCCTTAAGC